>CAMFLG010000042.1 GCA_945957495.1 uncultured Pseudorhodobacter sp.
CCCCTGGGCGTTGTCGGCCAGATCATTCCGTGGAACTTCTCGATCCTGATGGCGGCGTGGAAACTGGCCCCGGCGCTGGCGGCAGGCAACTGCATCGTGATGAAGCCGGCGGAACAGACCCCGGCGGCGATCATGGTTCTGATGGAGTTGATCGGCGATCTGCTGCCTGCGGGTGTGCTGAACATCGTCAATGGCCTTGGCGCCGAGGCGGGTGACGCGCTGGTGCGGTCGGGTCGGATTGCCAAGATCGCCTTCACCGGGTCCACCGCAACGGGCCGCAAAGTGGCCGAGGGCGCTGTGGCAAGCTTGATTCCCTTCACGCTGGAACTGGGCGGCAAATCGCCGAACATCTTTTTCAGCGACGTGATGGCCGCCGATGACGCCTTCCTTGACAAGGCGGTTGAAGGCTTCGTCCTGTTCGCCTTCAACCAGGGTGAGGTTTGCACCTGCCCGTCGCGCGCACTGATCCAGGAAGACATCTACGAGAAGTTCATGGAACGCTGCCTCGCCCGCGTGAAGGCGATCAAGCAGGGCGATCCGCGCGACATGAACACGATGGTGGGCGCGCAGGCATCAAAGCAGCAGCATGACAAGATCATGTCCTACTTCACCATCGGTCGTGACGAGGGTGCAGAGGTGCTGATCGGTGGTGATGCAGCGCGGTTCAACGGCGATATCGCTGGCGGTTATTACATCCAGCCGACCATCCTGAAGGGCCACAACAAGATGCGCGTCTTTCAGGAAGAAATCTTTGGCCCGGTGGTTTCCGTGACCACCTTCAAGGACGAGGCCGAAGCGCTGGCGATTGCCAACGACACCATGTACGGCCTTGGCGCCGGTGTGTGGACCCGCGACGGCACCCGCGCCTACCGTTTTGGCCGCAACATCGAGGCAGGTCGCGTCTGGGTGAACAACTACCACGCCTATCCCGCCCACGCGGCGTTCGGTGGTTACAAACAGTCGGGAATCGGGCGTGAAACCCACAAGATGATGCTGGACCACTATCAGCAGACCAAAAACATGCTTGTCAGCTATAACCCGAACAAGCTCGGGTTCTTCTAGAGCCTGTCTGGTTTTCATAGAAACATGCGGATCGAAATTCGCGGTCGAGCGAAGCGAGAGGCAGCGATTTTCGATTCCGTGTTAAACAGACAGGCTTTAAGGGTTCGTCCTTGGCTTGCGCCGGGAGGGCTGTCTGCCCTCCCGGACCCTCCCGAGAGTATTTGCGCCAATGTGAAAGCGGCAGGGCAAAGGCTTTGCCGCTTTTGCTATCGGATCACTTGCAGCCGATCCGTCAGGGCAACTTCGCCATCGACCTCGACCGAGCACAGCACCCCGCGCAGGCGCAGGTTCGTGTCTTGCAAGATCCACGCCATCGCGTCGGCGCCGTAGCGCACCTTCCATTTCACGCAGCCGTCATTCGGCACATCCGACACCCGCAGCACCGCCGTTCCGGCCTGTATCCGCGTGCCGGGCGGCAGGTTTGCCGCACTCATATCCAGATCGGCCACGATCGGATCGCCCGGATGTGGCGTGCCTGTGCGGTCTTGCCAGACCAGATCCATCACACGGGTCGGCAACAGCGACACCTGAATGCGCGGATCGGGGCTGCCATCGGGCAGTTTCAGCCAGGGCAGGGTGGACCAACGCTCGCCCGGGATGCCGCCCGCGCGCGTCATGCTGATGCGATCCACAAAGCGGCGTTCACCAAAGCCGGGGCGCAGACACAGCATGGCGATGGGCGCATCGGTTTTAGGCGCTGCCAGAACATGCGGCAGGGCGGCGTCAAGTTCGGCTGCGGTGATCATAGTGCCTCCAGCAAATCGGGGGTGGGCCAGCCATCGGCGGGCAGGCCAAGCCGGGCCTGTTCCTTTTGCACCGCGGCCCGCGTTGCGGCACCCAGAATGCCGTCGATCTTGCCCACATCATAGCCCCGCGCCGCAAGTTCCTCTTGCAGCGCCTGCATCTGATCGCCGTTCAGCCCAGGGTCGGGATTGCCTGCGTTATAGGCCTTGGCCCCGTCCAGCCGCGTGGCGAAATAGGCGGCGGTGGTCACATAAACGAAGCTTTTGTTCCATTCGAACAACACCTTGTAGTTGGGATAGACCATGAAGGCCGGGCCATGCCGCCCCTGCGGCAGCAGGACAGAGCCCACCAGCCCGCTGGCCAAATCCCCCTCGCGGGCGCGCACCCCCATGGCCAACCAATCGGCCACCGGCAATTCGGTATTCAGCCCGGTCTGCGCCCAATCCAGCCCGTCTGGCACGATGATTTCCTGCATCCACGGCTCTCCTGCCCGCCAACCGTGATGCTGCAGCATTTTCGCGCCCGACAGGATCGCATCGGGGGCCGAGGTTTTCAGTGTGATCACCCCGTCGCCATCGCCATCAACGCCGCGTTCCAGAATGTCCTTCGGCAGCATCTGCACCATGCCGATTTCACCCGCCCAGGCGCCCGTTGTGGTGGCGGGGTCGAAATCGCCCAGCGCCGTCAACTGGATCGCGGCCAGAACCTGCGGCTGAAAGATCTCGGGGCGGCGGCAATCATAGGCCAGCGTTACCAGCGCATTGCGGGTGTTGAAATCGCCTTGCACCTGGCCAAAATCGGTTTCAAACGCCCAGAAGGCCAGCAGGATGCCGCGCGAGACGCCATATTCATCCATCGCGCGGTTGAAACTGTCGTTGTATTTCTTCGAATAGGCCGCGCCGTTCTGGATGCGGCTTTTGCTGATCAGGCTTTGCGAAAATTCCAGAAAGGTCTTGCGGAACACGCCTTGCGAATGGTCGGCCTTCAGCACCGCCTTATCAATCCGCGCGCCGTCGAAAAAGCTTTTCACCGCATCTGGGGACGCCCCCTGCGCCAAGGCCTCTGCCGACATGGCCGCGACGAAATCGTTGAAATCTCCACCGCAGGGGGCCGCGTGCAGCGGGGCTGCAGATAGAATCGCAAGGGCTAGGGCAAGACGCATCCGTCACTCCAATTGGTTTTGCCAAAGGCTATCAGGCCGGGCGGGCCGCTGCCAGCCGCCCCAACCGTACCCAAAGCCGGTATTTCGTGACAATTCCGCAACGTGGCGGGTGAATTCGGGCAGGGGCCGCAGTGTTGTCATCAAATTAGGCACAACTGGCGCGAAACTATCCGTGAAAGACGGAGGCCAAGATGCTGGAATTCCTGCCGAAAGAGGTTCACGACGGATTAGAGGCGGCGCGCAGGCGTGATTTCGCCCGAAAGTCCCGGCTGCGCCTGCAGGTGGGTGAGGCGGTGTTTCCGATCACGCGGTTCTGGCACAATGGCTTTGCGCTGGATGCAGCGCTTGCGCCGCAGTTGCGCGGTCTGGTCGATGTTTACGACGGGGCGCGGCATATCCTGCAATGCCTGATCGTCGCCTCGTCCCCGGAAAACGGCGAGCTGGTTTGTGAATTCAAACGCATGACCGCCGTATCCGACAAGGCGCCGCTGGATTATGACCGCGACGAAAACGCGCCGGTGGCCCTGCTGTTCAGGGCCTGACCTCTACTTCGGTTCCCACCGGGGTTGCTGCGAAAATCTGTTCCATTTCGGCGTCAGACACCGCGATGCAACCCGCCGTCCAGTCGCTGTTGATCACCATGCCATCGGGGAAACTGTTCGGCTGGCCATGGATCATGATATCGCCGCCCGGATCAAATCCGGCAGCACGGGCGCGGGCGCGATCCTGCGGCCGCGGATAGTCCAGCCCCAGCGACAGATGAAAGGCCGAGGCGGCGTTCTTGCGGTCGATGTGAAAAATGCCCTCTGGCGTGCGATTGTCGCCCTGACGCTGTTTATCGCCCACCGGCGCCCGGCCCAGCGCCACATGATAGCTGCGCACCGCCTGCCCACCCGCAAACAGCACCATGCGGCGGGCCGATTTTTCAACCACGATCCGGTCAATCCGGCCCAATGGCGGCAGGACAACCACCGGGGTGGGGCGCAGCCAGATCAGGGCCGCGCCCGCCGTCAGCAAGGCAATCAGAACCAGCGCAGAGAATATCCGCGCCAGTCGCCTCATTGCAGATCGGCAAAGGCCGCTTGCATCCGCGCCACTGCCTCAACCACCACAGCCCGCGGGCAGGCGATGTTGAACCGCAAAAAGCTTTCGCCCCCTGTTCCGAACGACGCACCATGGTTCACCGCAATGCGCGCATCTTTTTCGACCCGGCGGATGAATTCCTCGGACGCCATGCCGGTGCCGGAAAAATCAACCCAGGCCAGATAGGTCGCCTCCAGCGGCATCGAACGCACGCCGGGAATCCGGCCAAAGCCGTCGTCCAGAATCTGTGCGTTCCCGGCCAGATAGCCCATCAGGGCATCCACCCATTCCGCGCCTTCGGGCGAATAGGCGGCGGTTGCCATGTGCATGCCAAAGGCGTTCGGCGAAATCCCCATCGCCATCACCGTTGCGGCAAAGCGCGCGCGCAACGCCGGATCGGCGATGATCACGTTGCCGGAATGCGCGCCTGCGATGTTGAAGGTCTTGGTGGTGGCCGTCATCATCACCAGACGATCGGCAATATCGGGCGTGGCCGTCGCCATGACGCGATGGTTTTGCTCGGGCATCACCAGATCATGGTGAATCTCATCCGAAACGACGATCAGGTCATGCCGCTTGGCGAAATCCGCCACACCGCGCAATTCGGCCTCGGTCCAGACGCGCCCACCCGGATTGTGCGGCGAACACAGGATCAGCATGGTTTCGCGCCCGGTCATCTGCGCATCCCAGGCGTCGAAATCCATCTGATAGCGGCCGTTCGTCTGGGCCAGTTGGCATTCCACCACCTTGCGCCCCGCCGCCGTGATGATGCGGGCGAAGGCATGGTACACCGGGGTCATCAGAACCACGCCATCCCCGGGCTTCGTGAAGGCATCGACACACAGCGCCGTGCCATTCACCAAACCATGCGTGGTGAAGATCTGGTTGCGCTCTACCTGCCAGCCGTGCCGGGTCTGCATCCACCAACGGATCGCATCCAGATACTGCGCGTCATCGCCAAAATAGCCGTAGACCCCATGCGCCAGCATCTTTTCCAGCGCGCGTTGTACTGATTGCGGCGGGCGGAAATCCATATCCGCCACCCACATCGCCAGACCATCCTTGGGCGAGACACCGTAACTCGCCTCCATCAGATCCCATTTGTAGGAATGGGTGCCAACGCGATTGATCGGGGTATCAAAATCCATGCGAGTTTTCCGTTCTCAAACCTGTTGTTTCAGCGTGCCGGTCGGGCTGGGCGAAACTCTAGGGGGGCTGTGGCGCGGGATCAATCGCGCTTTGCCCTGCACAGCACCGGATCTGCTGTCTGCCTCTTGCACCAAACCGGCCGCCGCCGTAAATCCTGAACATGATACGCGACATCCTGATCCATCCCGACCCTCGCCTGAAGAAGCCCTGCGATCCCATCGCAGAGGTCACGGCAGAGATTTCAAAACTGGCCGCCGACATGCTGGAAACCATGTATGAGGCGCCGGGCATTGGCCTTGCCGCACCACAGGTCGGCGTGATGAAACGGCTGATCGTGATGGATTGCATCAAACAGGGTACGCCAGAGCCGATGGCGCTGTTGAACCCCGAGGTGATCTGGTCCTCGGAAGATCAGTCCACCTATGAGGAAGGTTGCCTGTCGATCCCCGACCAATATGCCGAGGTCAAGCGCCCGGCCTCTGTCACGGTGCGCTGGATGGACCTGACCGGAGCCGCGCAGGAACGTCAGTTCGAGGGGCTTTGGGCCACCTGCGTGCAGCACGAGATTGACCACCTGAACGGCAAGCTGTTCATCGACTACCTTGGTCCGCTGAAACGTCAGATGATCACCCGCAAGATGGAAAAGCTGAAACGCGAAATGGCGCGCGGCTGATGGCCGTTCTGCCGATTCTGCGCTGGCCGGATGCGCGGCTGACCACGCCCTGCGCCCCGGTGACGGGCGATGTGCGAAAGTTGGCCGCCGATATGCTGGACACAATGTATGCCGCGCCCGGTCGCGGCCTTGCCGCGCCGCAGGTGGGGGTATTGCTGCGCCTTTTCGTGATGGATTGCACTTGGAAAGAGGGCCGGTTTGCGCCGCAGGTTCTGGTTAACCCGGAAGTCCTTTGGCAGTCGCCAGACCGCGCCACAGGGCCAGAGGGCTGCCTATCCTTGCCCGGCATCACCACGCAGATCGAACGCGCGACAGAGCTGCGCCTGCGCTGGCACGATCTGGATGGTGGCCTGCACGATGCCACGCTGACCGGCTTTGCCGCGATCTGCGCTCAGCATGAATATGATCACCTCGACGGTATTCTGACGCTGGATCACCTTGATCCTGCCACCCGCGCCGATGCCGAAAGGGCTTTGCTATGACCGTTCGTCTGTGCCTGCCCTATCCGCATCCCGTCCTGAAAACCCCCGCTGCATCGGTTGATGCGATCACGGATGAAGTGCGCGCGATCTGGGCAGATATGATCGACACCATGGATGCGATGCCCGGCTATGGCCTTGCGGCCGTGCAGATCGGCATTCCACTGCGGCTGGCGGTGGTGGATTGTTCTGATGAACGCGGCAAGGCGATCCGCATGGCCAACCCAGAGGTGCTGCACGCCTCTGGCCAGTTCCGCGAACATGATGAGGCATCGCCCAACCTGCCCGGCGTGTCTGCCGTGATCCGCCGCCCGCGCGCGGTGACGGTGCGGTTTATGAATGACCGGGGGGAAATCGAGGACCGCGATTTCGTCAACCTATGGGCAACCTCGGTGCAGCACCAGATCGACCATCTGGCAGGCCGGATGTATTTCGATCACCTGTCCCCCTTGAAGAAAAAGATGCTGCTGGCCAAGGCGGAAAAGCTGGGGCGCAAGACATGAAAATCATCTTCATGGGAACGCCGGATTTCTCGGTGCCCGTGCTGAACGCCCTTGCGGAACGCCATGAAATCCTTGCCGTCTACAGCCAACCCCCCCGCCCCGCCGGGCGCGGCAAGGCCGACCGCCCCAGCCCGGTGCAGGCGCGGGCCGAGGCGTTGGGCCTGCCCGTCCGCCATCCGGCCTCGCTGCGCAGCGAGGCCGCGCAAGCCGACTTCGCCGCGCTGGGTGCAGATGTGGCGGTGGTGGTGGCCTATGGGTTAATTCTGCCGCAGGCGGTGCTGGAGGCGCCCCGGCTGGGTTGCCTGAACATCCACGCCAGCCTTTTGCCGCGCTGGCGGGGCGCTGCCCCGATTCACCGCGCGATCATGGCCGGCGATGCCAAAACCGGGGTCTGCATCATGCAGATGGAGGCCGGTCTGGATACCGGCCCGGTCCTTTTGCGCGAAGCCACCCCGATTGGCGCCGAGGAAACCACCGCCGATCTGCACGACCGGCTGTCTGCGATAGGCGCGCGGCTGATCTGCACCGCCCTTGCCGCCCTGCCCCTGCCCGCCACGCCGCAACCAGAGGCGGGCGTGACCTATGCCACCAAGATCGACAAGGCCGAGGCGCGGATTGATTGGACCAAACCCGCCGTCGCAGTAGATCGGCAGATCCGCGGCCTGTCGCCCTTTCCCGGCGCGTGGTGCGATATGGGCGGAGAGCGGGTGAAACTGCTGCGCTCTCGCCTTGCCGATGGCCATGGCGCGCCCGGAACCCGCCTGCAGGGCCTGACCATCGCCTGCGGCAGCGGCGCGGTGGAAATCACGCTGGCCCAGCGCGAAGGCAAACGCCCGATGGCCCCTGCCGATTTCCTGAACGGCGCGCGGTTGCCAGAGCGACTGGGCTAAGCGATATTCTGGCGCGATCTCTGGCCCGATCCTTGTGCGGGCCTGCACACACCCTATGTGATGAATGCCCGCAGCACAGCGCGGCAAAGCGAGGGGAACATGGCCATCCTGTGGTTGATCATCGTCGGTGCGGTCGGGGGGCTGATTGCGACCCGCGTGATGCGGTTTGATTCAACCGCCCCCGCGACGCTGGCCATCGGTGTTCTGGGCGCGATCCTTGGCAGCTTTGTCTTTTCCACCATCGCCGCCATCGCCAGCACGCTGGCAAGCCTTGCAGGCGCCATCATCGGCGCCGCCCTGCTGATCTGGTTGTGGAAGAATTACGCGCGCTGACCCTAGCCGAAATGGCGCAAGGCGTCGCCCAGCTTGAACCCCTTGCCGCCCGCCTCGCCCCACAGCATCCGCCCCTGCCAGACGGCAAACAGCAGCGCCGCCGAAACCCGGCCCTTGTTGCCCGGGCCTAGACGCGGCGCCAGCGCCGCCTCCAGCCCCTCGCGCCAGCGGGCGGCCAAGGGCTGCAATTCGGCGTGGCGCTGGCTGGCCAGAAACAGCGCCGGGATATCCTCGGTCGTGGCGATTTCCTTCAGCATCGCCTGCGCGCCCTTGGCCGACATCAACGCCTCGGCCTCTGCCGCAACCGTCACAGCCTCCAGCCGTTCCCAGCCATGGCGCAGGGTTGCCACCAACAGCGCCTCTCGCGTGGCAAAGCGTTGCACCAGCGCGGGCGCCGACAGGCCAGAGGCCTTGGCGGCGCTTTGAAAGGTGAAGAGCTTTTCACCGTCCTGCAACAGCATCGCGTAAAGCAGCGCCAGAACGTCCTGATCGGAAATGAGCTTGGTGCGTGACATGGTTTGACTATGACCAGACATTCACCAAACGACAACAGTTTTGCGCCGCTTGGGCGCGCTGGATCAGCGCAGCACCTTATCTAGCGTTTGAACGGCGCCATGCCCGCGCGCGCCAACTCGTCCGCGCGTTCGTTTTCGGCATGCCCGGCATGGCCCTTGATCCAGCGCCACGTCACCTTATGCGTGGCCTGCGCCGCATCCAGCCGCTGCCACAGATCGGCGTTCTTCACCGGATCCTTGCCCGCCGTGCGCCAGCCATTGCGCTTCCAGCTGTGAATCCACTCGGTCACGCCATTCTTCACATAGGCCGAATCCGTCACGATCGTCAGTTCCGACGCCCGCGTCAGCGCCTCCAGCGCCGAGATGGCTGCCAAAAGCTCCATCCGGTTGTTGGTGGTATGGGCCTCGCCGCCATTCAGCGTGCGTTCCTTCACCACCTGTCCGCCCTCACGCGCGATCATCAGAACGCCCCAACCGCCCGGGCCGGGATTGCCGGAGCAAGCCCCGTCGGTATAGGCGTAAAGGTCTGGCATAGTCACACTGCGGCGCGCAAAATGCGCGGCACCTTGAATTCCACATGCTCTTGCGCGGTTTCCACCAGTTCCACCACAGTATCATAGCGGGCGCGGAAGGCGTCCAGCACCTCGTTCACCAGCACTTCGGGGGCAGAGGCACCTGCCGTCACGCCAACCGCGCGAATGCCGTCCAGCGCGCGCCAGTCGATATCCGTCGCGCGCTGCACCAGTTGCGCATAGGCACAACCGGCCGAGCGGCCCACCTCGACCAGCCGCCGCGAGTTGGACGAATTCGGCGCGCCGATCACCAACAGTGCGTCGATCTTGCCCGCCACCGCCTTTACCGCCGCCTGCCGGTTGGTGGTGGCATAGCAGATGTCTTCCTTGTGCGGCCCGACGATGGCCGGGAACCGCGCCTGCAGCGCCGCGACAATCCCTGCCGTGTCATCCACCGAAAGCGTGGTCTGGGTGATGTAGGCCAGCTTTTCCGCATCGCGTACCGACAGATGCGCGACATCTTCTGCGGTTTCCACCAGCAGCACCTCGCCTTCGGGCAACTGTCCCATGGTGCCGATGGTTTCGGGGTGGCCGGCATGGCCGATCATCACCATCTGCAAGCCCGCCTCGGAATGCCGCTGCGCCTCGCTGTGAACCTTTGTCACCAGCGGGCAGGTCGCATCCACCGCGATCATCTGGCGCGCGGCAGCCTCTGCCGGAACCGATTTCGGTACGCCATGCGCGGAAAAGATCACCGGGCGATCCACCGGGCATTCGTCCAGCTCTTCCACAAACACCGCACCCTTGGCCCGCAGGGCATCGACGACGAATTTGTTGTGAACGATCTCATGCCGCACATAGACAGGCGCGCCCCATTTCTCGATCGCCAGTTCGACGATCTTGATGGCACGGTCAACGCCCGCGCAAAATCCACGCGGCGCTGCAAGGTACAGGGTCAGGGGGGGCTTGGTCATGGCAATCTCGGCTGGGTCTGAACACTGACCTAAGCCGAACCGCGTCCAAGGTCCACAGTGCAGTGACCACAAAGCGCGCGCAGCCTTGCGGCGGCGCACAAGCTGTGCTGATTTGCGCCAAGGCGACAATTCCGATCAGGTTCAAAGGCTTGAAATGGCAATCGCCACCCCGGCACGCATTCTTTTTGGCATGAAATCGGATTGGCTGGCGGGGCCGAAAAAATCCTGCGACCCAAGCCGACATGCGGTGTTCATGGCCGATCTGGCCACATCTGACCTGCGCGCGTTCGATGCCATCGTGCCGCTGACACTGGCCGATCAGCGGGAACTGGATCAGCCCGGGCAGGCTTGGCCCGCCCTGATCGTGCCGACAAACCTGCGCAGCCTGTGCCATGACAAGCTTGGCCTGAACCGCAGGTTGATTGACCTTGGCTTTGGCGATTTCGTGCCCGCCACCATGGAGGCCTTGCCGCCCGATCTTGCCGCGCAGCCCGTGGTCGTGAAGCCGCGCCGGGGCCAATGGGGCCAGGACACCGTGGTACTGGACGTGGGCCCAACAGACGAGGCGCTGTCGATGCTGGCCACCGGCACACATTTCGCGCAGCGTCTTGTGCCGGGCCGGTTTGAATGGGCAACCCATGTGCTGATGCACCGGGGCGAGGCCCGCTTTTGCCTGACGATTGAATATGACATGGGCGCTGATCGCCTCGTCAAAGGCAAATCGCATGTGCCGGTGGCCAAACGCTGGCTGGCCGAAACACCGGCACAGGCCGAACTGCTGCGGATGCTGCAGTTGTTGGGCCTAAGCGATGGGATCTGCTGCATCGACTACCGCATGGTTGACGGCAAACCGCTGCTGTTCGAAATCAACCCGCGTTTCGGCGGATCGCTGGCAACGCGGGTCGCCGAATTTCTGGACGCCTATCTTGCCTGCATGACCACCCAGATGGCGTGACGCGCCCGATTTCTGCGCAGAAATCAGTGCGGAGTTTTCGAAACCTCCGCCGTGAACCACCGATCGGCCTACCCGACCTCAGCCGTCGAAATAATACGGCCCAGCCGCAAGATCGCGCAGATGCTCGGCCATTTGCGCCGCCTCTTCCGTCGAGCCAAAGGCGCGCACGGGCACCACGATGCGGGTGTTGCTGTTCAGGATGAACAGATGTGTCGGTGTGTTCAGCACCTGCCCGATCAGTTCGGGCGAAAGATAGGCGCAATCTTCGCTGTCAATCTCGGTTCCGGCAACGCAATCCACCCAGATCTCAAACTCGGCGCGCCGGGGGGCGGGCACCATCCGCCATGCCCACCAGCGCCGCCACAGCGCCCGCGCCAGTGCAAACAGGATCAGTTGCACCGCGATCACCACCAGAAAGGCACCCAGCGCCTGCCACGATCCGGGCGGGCCATTCGCCCCATCGGGCAGCAGCCCCGACACGGCGCCGCCCAGCATGAACCACAAGGCGAACAAGACCTTGGCCCAGCCGGGCCAGCTGCGTTTCAAGCGCAGGTAGGCAAGGGCGTCGGCGCGGGTCAGGGTGTAGGTGTGGCGTTCCAGCAGACCGCCATCAAAATCCCGGCTTTGCACAGATGCAAAAGCCAAAGCAGTCTCCCGCTTTGGCTGCTCCGGGGGGACGGATTGGCTCACTTGGCCTCTTCGGCCAGTTCCTCACGCTCACGCGGTTCCCGCGGCGGGCGGCCGATCACGTCACGCAACTCGTCCAACTCGATGAAATTGTCGGCCTGACGGCGCAATTCATCGGCGATCATCGGCGGCTGGCTGCGGATGGTGGACACCACCGAAACCCGAACGCCCTGCCGCTGCAGGCTTTCCACCAGCGGACGGAAATCGCCATCGCCGGAAAACAGCACGATATGATCAACGCGGGGCGCAAGCTCCATGGCATCGACGGTCAGTTCGATATCCATGTTGCCCTTCACCTTCCGGCGACCCTGGCTGTCGGTGTATTCCTTGGCGGGCTTCGTCACCATGGTGAAGCCATTGTAATTCAGCCAGTCCACCAAGGGGCGGATCGGCGAATATTCGTCGTTTTCAAGCAGAGCCGTATAGTAAAAGGCGCGCAGCAATTTACCGCGACGCATGAACTCACTGCGCAGCAATTTATAATCAATGTCGAACCCCAGCGATTTGGCCGCCGCGTATAGGTT
>CAMFLG010000043.1 GCA_945957495.1 uncultured Pseudorhodobacter sp.
CACGGTGATGCCAAGGCTTTCATGCAAGTGCTTGATTTCAAACTGCATATGTTCGCGCAGCTGCTTGTCCAGCGCGCCCAGCGGTTCGTCCATCAGCACGAGGCTCGGATCAAACACCAGGGCCCGCGCCAATGCGATCCGCTGCTGCTGCCCCCCAGACAGTTGCGCCGGGCGGCGGTTGATGAACTTGTACATCTGCACCATGTCCAGCGCGCGCTTGACCTTCACCTCGCGGTCCGATTTCGCCATCCCGCGCACTTCCAGCGGGAAGGACAGGTTTTCGCCAACCGTCATATGCGGGAACAACGCGTAGTTCTGAAACACCATGCCGATGCCGCGCTTATGCGGCGGAACCTCGTTGATGTTGGTGCCGTCCAGCATGATGCGGCCATGCGTTGCGGTTTCAAACCCGGCCAGCATCATCAGACAGGTGGTTTTGCCAGACCCCGACGGCCCCAGCATCGTCAGAAACTCGCCCTTGCCAATCGACAGGTTCAGGTCTTTGACCACCAATGACACACCGTCATAGCTCTTTTGCACATGCTCAAAAGCAACGAAAGCATCGTTCCGGCTGGTTGAACCCACGCCAATCTCCCCGTTAAGTTCGGCAGTTTTCCTGCGCTTGTCTGACTAGATTTACGGCTATGCCGCAGATTAATGCAATCGCCTAAATTGCTGCCGCAGGCTTGCATAGCCCTCATCGCCGCATCGGGCCTATTGCGCCGCTTTTGGCCTCCAGAACGGCGTTTTTCAGGGCAGTTGGCGACCAAAGCGCACGCGGCTTGGGCCGCCTCAGTTTCACCCGGGGTAAAAAATCCTGCCTGTGGTGGCGCAAAGTGATTCTTATTCGGCCGAATCCGCCCCTGCACCGCCCGCGCCGATCTGTCCTGATCCCGACACATGGCACACCGGGGGCGAAAAACGACAAATGCCCCGCATGGGGGCATTTCATCTGCTTTCGCGTGTTGGAAACCCTTGCCGGATTGGTGCGGATGAAAAGACTCGAACTTTCACTCCGGTTAAGGAACAGCGACCTCAACGCTGCGCGTCTACCAATTCCGCCACATCCGCACTGATCCGGCTAAGGTGGGGGGTATGTAGCGAAGCCCCGCCGCGAAGGGAAGGGGGAATTTACGCTTTTGCGTAACTCACAACCTCAATCTCGACCCCGTTCTCTTCGGTAAAGTAGAACCGCCGCCCCGGCTCATAGTCGGCATGGTTTTCCGTCACATAGCCCGCCGCCCGGATCGCGGCTTCGGTGGCGTCCAGATCCACCACCACCAGCCCGATATGGTTCAGACCGTTGCGCATAAAGGTCGGGTCCCCCCCCGGCTGCAGCCCCTCCGGCGGGGTGAACAGCGCCACATATTGCACATCCGTGCCCACATGCACCGTCCACCCGCCGCTTTTCGCCCTGCCCTGCCAGCGGATGTGCCAGCCAAACAACCGGCACAGCACCGCGGCCGAGGCCACCGAATCCGCCACCGTCACGTTCACATGTTCCAAAACTGCCACTTTTCCGTTCCTTTTCATAATGTTACCGCAGCCCGATGTCCCGACGCAGATGCGGCGTCAGGTCGTCCGCCCTCCGTTTCTGTGGCGCGTCCGCCCGCTCCCCCGGCGCCTGCGCCCAAATCCGCCGAAACCAGACCAACCCCAAAACCGCCTTCATCGCTTTTCCCTTTCCATTCAGCCGCGACTCAGGTGTAATTTCTCAAGCGCACTTTAGATCAAGGAAAAAATGGCCCCCGCATCCCTGACCATCGGTGATCTTGCCCGCCGCACCGGGCTCGCCGTTTCGGCCATCCGGTTTTATGAAACCCACGGCATCCTTGCGCCCCTGCGCAACGCAGGCGGCCACCGCCGCTATGACCGCGCCGACATCCGCCGCCTGTCCTTTGCGATGATCGCGCAGCGCCTTGGCCTGCCCCTGGCCGAAATTGCCCTGCACATGCGCGACCTGCCCGCCCACCGCGCGCCCAACCGCAAGGATTGGGAACGCATCTCGCAAGACATGCGCGCGCAACTCGACGCCCGCATCGCCACCCTTACCAAACTGCGCGACAATCTGGATGGCTGCATTGGCTGCGGCTGCCTGTCGCTGGACACCTGCAGCCTCTACAACCCCGACGACCGCGCTGCAGCCAAGGGCAGCGGCCCGCGCTATCTGATGGGCGACAGCAGCGCCGATGCCTAAGCGCATTGCATCTGCCCCACGCATCCCCCATCTTTGCGCCAGATCAAGAAAGCCCGTCCGATGCCCGAATGGACCACCCTGCCCGGCCTTGCGCCCTATGCCGAAACTCTCGCCGCGATGGAGGCGCGCGCCGCCCAGATCGCCGAAGGCGCCGCGCGGGAGGCTGTCTGGCTTCTGGAACACCCCCCTCTTTACACCGCAGGCACTTCGGCCAAGCCCGATGATCTGACCGACCCCGATCGTTTCCCCGTGTTCACCGCCGGGCGGGGCGGCCAATACACCTACCACGGCCCGGGTCAGCGCGTGGCCTACACCATGCTGAACCTCAACGCGCGGGGCCGCGACGTGCGGCAATTCGTCTGCGCGCTGGAAAACTGGGTGATCGCCACGCTGGCGGAATTCAACGTCACCGGCGAACGCCGCAGCGGCCGCGTCGGCGTCTGGGTCACGCGCCCCGACAAGGAACCCAACCCCGACGGTAGCTTGCGTGAAGACAAGATCGCCGCCATCGGCGTCAAACTGCGCCACTGGGTGGCCTTCCACGGCATCTCGATCAACGTCGAACCGGACCTCACGCATTTCTCGGGCATCGTGCCCTGCGGCATCCGCGATCATGGCGTGACCAGCCTTGTCGATCTGGGCCTGCCAGTCACCATGGCCGATCTGGACGCGGCGCTGATGCAGACCTTTCCGCGCTACTTTCCGTAAAAGCCCTGCGACGTTGCTGCATTTGCAACTCAACCGCAAAAGCGCGCATAGTAAGCGTCGCGCGAACCTTCCGGCGACCGAGTCGCCCCGTTATCCATGAGGACTAGATGACCAAACTTTCCCTGATCGCTGGCCTGACTCTTGCCGCCTTCGCCTTTCCGGCCCTGGCAGATGCGGTTGAAGATGGCGCAAATGACTTCAAGAAATGCAAGGCCTGCCACTCGATCATCGACAATGACGGCAACGCCATCGTCAAGGGCGGCAAAACCGGCCCGAACCTGTATGGCGCTGTGGGTCGTCAGGCCGGCACCGCGCCCGATTTCAAATACAGCGAATTCCTGATCGCCGCTGGTGCCGCTGGCGCGATCTGGGACGAGGCGATGATCACCGCCTATGTCGCCGACCCGACCGTCTGGCTGAAGGACAAGACCGGCAACGACGCCGCCAAATCCGCCATGTCGTTCAAGCTGAAAGACGGCGCAAACGTCGCGGCCTACCTCGCCACAATGAAACCGGCGCAATAATACCCCGGCGCAACCCGCGCCGAATCCGCGTCACAAACCCTCCGAACCCGGCGCCATCACGGCAGCCGGGTTTGTTGGTTTGCCCTGTTCTGCCGGGGCTTGCCCCCGCCAACCCCGCGAAATCCCGAAGAATGATCACAACAGCCCGGGAAAATTTGATCTGGATCAAACTCTGACATTGCTCTGCCCGTTGCCCCAAACTAAACACGTTTCTGTAATCCGCCCTGGGAAACCCCATGCGCGGCGCAATACAACGACAACGGGAGACGCCAATGGCCGACGCAGCCATCCATGGCCACGACCATGACAAACGCGGGTTCTTTACCCGCTGGTTCATGTCAACAAACCATAAAGATATCGGGATCCTCTACCTTTTCGTGTCAGGCTTCGTGGGCCTCGTGTCGGTGACGTTCACCGTTTACATGCGCCTCGAACTGATGAGCCCCGGTGTGCAGTACATGTGCATGGAGAATGTCGATTCCGGCATGTTCTCTGGCTTCATCAAGGGTCTTGCAGGCTTCACGCAAGAAACCTGCACCCCCAACGGCCATTTGTGGAACGTGATCGTCACCGCCCATGGCATCCTGATGATGTTCTTCGTCGTGATCCCGGCCCTGTTCGGCGGCTTCGGCAACTACTTCATGCCGCTGCAGATCGGCGCGCCGGACATGGCGTTCCCGCGCATGAACAACCTGTCGTTCTGGCTGTACTTCGCGGGCACCTCGCTGGCCGTGGCTTCGGTCTTTGCGCCGGGCGGTGATGGTCAGGCCGGGTCGGGCGTGGGCTGGGTGCTTTACCCACCGCTCTCTACCTCGGAACCGGGCTTCTCGATGGATCTCGCGATCTTCGCCGTCCACCTGTCGGGTGCCTCGTCGATCCTCGGCGCCATCAACATGATCACCACCTTCCTGAACATGCGCGCACCGGGCATGACCATGCACAAGGTTCCGCTGTTCGGCTGGTCGATCTTCGTCACCGCATGGCTGATCCTTCTGTCGCTGCCGGTTCTGGCAGGCGCCATCACCATGCTGCTGACCGACCGCAACTTCGGCACCACCTTCTTCCAGCCTGCGGGCGGCGGTGACCCGATCCTGTATCAGCACATCCTGTGGTTCTTCGGCCACCCGGAAGTGTACATCATCGTGATCCCGGCCTTCGGCATCATCAGTCAGGTGATCTCGACCTTCGCGCGCAAACCGATTTTCGGCTACCTGCCGATGGTTTACGCCATGGTCGCCATCGGCGTGCTGGGCTTCGTCGTCTGGGCACACCACATGTACACCGTCGGCATGTCGCTCAACCAGCAAAGCTACTTCATGCTGGCCACCATGGTCATCGCGGTGCCCACCGGCATCAAGGTGTTCTCCTGGATCGCGACGATGTGGGGCGGCTCGATCGAGTTCAAGACCCCGATGCTCTGGGCCTTCGGCTTCCTGTTCCTGTTCACCGTCGGTGGCGTGACCGGGATCGTGCTGAGCCAAGCGCCGGTGGACCGCGCCTACCATGACACCTACTACGTCATCGCGCACTTCCACTATGTGATGAGCTTGGGCGCCGTGTTCGGCATCTTCGCCGGGATCTACTTCTGGATCGGCAAGATGTCGGGCCGTCAGTACCCGGAATGGGCAGGCAAGATCCACTTCTGGCTGATGTTCATCGGCTCGAACCTGACCTTCTTCCCGCAGCACTTCCTAGGTCGTCAGGGCATGCCGCGCCGCTACATCGACTATCCGGAAGCCTTCGCGCAGTGGAACTACGTCTCGTCGATCGGTGCCTTCATCGCCTTCGCGTCCTTCGTGTGGTTCATCGGCGTGGTGTTCTACACCCTGTTCAAGGGTCAGAAGATCACCGAGAACAACTACTGGAACGAATACGCCGACACCCTGGAATGGACCCTGCCCTGCCCGCCGCCCGAACACACGTTCGAGCAGCTGCCGAAACGGTCCGACTGGGATCACGCCCACGGGCACTAACCCCGCCCAATAGATAAAAAGGCCCCGGAGAAATCCGGGGCCTTTTTCGTAGGTCGGGCTTCACCCCGACTCGCCCCCACACACCCTTGCGCCAAATCAAAGCCCCAAATGCCCTACCAATGGCTCCCCCACACCGGGGACTGCACCACCCTGCACCTCTGGCCCTACCGCTCCCTGCCCCGGCGCGGCATGGTCTGGTTTATCGGTCTCACCGCAACTCTCGTGTCACTGCCGCTGCTGATCCTTGTCGGATCGCAACTGCTATGGGGCATCCTGCCCTTCATCTGCGCCGCCGTCGCGGGCGTCTGGTGGGCGCTGGAGCGCAGCTATAAGGACGCCGAAATTCTTGAGGTGCTGACGCTGACCGCAACAAACGCCACCCTCACCCGCACCGGCCCGCACGGGCGGCGGCAGGAGTGGCAGGCCAACCCGCATTGGGTCCGCGTCATCCTGCACCCCAGCTCTGGCCCGGTGCCGAACTACCTCACCCTGCAAGGTGGCCCGCGTGAGGTTGAACTTGGCGCCTTCCTCACCCCCGAGGAACGGCTGCGCCTGCTGTCAGAGCTGAAATCCGCCTTCGCCGCCCGGCACTGATGGCCTGGCAACGTATGCCTGTCAGGCATACCTTCCGGCATACGTCAGGCATACGCGAAACATACCCTGATTTTGGGGCTTGCTCAGCCCAAACGCGCCTTGATCAAAGCGCCCACCGCGCCGAAATCCATCATGCCGGTGTATTTGGCCTTCAGAACACCCATCACCCGGCCCATGTCCTTGACGCTGCTGGCGCCCACCTCGGCCACCGCCGCCGCAATCGCCGCATCCACCTCGGCCGCGTCCAACTGCTTGGGCAGGAATTCGGAAATCACCTTGATTTCATTCAACTCTTTCGCCTCAAGCTCGGGCCGCCCGCCCAGCCCATAGGCCTTGGCACTTTCCTGCCGCTGCTTCACCATCTTGCCAAACAGCGCCAGAATATCGGCCTCGCCCACCTCGGCCCCTTCACCGCGCGCAGCGATTTCGCGATCTTTAATGGCCGATGACATCATCCGCAAAGTCGAAAGCCGTTCGGCATCCTTCGCCTTCATCGCCTCTTTCACCGCCGCCTGAACCGCTTCCCGCAACGCCATCTTCCGCACTCCTTGAAACCCAGCCGCGACCATACACCGCCACCCGATTTCGCGCAACTGCCGCAAAAATCCACAACCCATTGATAAACAACAACAATCCTTTTGCGCCAAACCCTTGACCCTGCCGCGCCCCGCAACTAGTCTCCGGCAGATTTTGCCCATGGGAGTCGCCACATGTCCGCCTCATCCGAACCCCGCCCCACCGCCTGCATCGCACTATCCGACGGCACGGTGTTCTACGGCCACGGTTTTGGCGCGGTGGGTGAAACGGTGGCGGAACTGGTGTTCAACACCGCGATGACCGGCTATCAGGAAATCATGACCGACCCTTCCTATGCAGGACAGGTCGTAACCTTCACCTTCCCCCACATCGGCAACACCGGCGTCAACATCGAAGATGACGAAACCGGCACCCCCGTCGCCGCCGGCATGGTGGTGAAATGGGATCCGACAGAGCCGTCGAACTGGCGCTCCACCTCCGATCTGCAGGCGTGGTTGGCGCAAAAGGGCCGCATCGGCATCGGCGGCATCGACACCCGCCGCCTGACCCGCGCCATTCGTCAGCAGGGCGCACCGCATGTGGCCTTGGCCCATGATCCGGAAGGGAAATTTGACATCGGCGCGCTGGTCGCCCGCGCCCGCGCCTGGGCCGGGCTGGTCGGTCTTGATCTGGCCAAGGATGTGTCCTGCAGCCAATCCTACCGCTGGGACGAACAGCGTTGGGCTTGGCCCGAGGGTTATACCCGCCGCGAAGGCCCCGGCCTGCGCGTTGTCGCCATCGACTACGGTGCCAAACGCAACATCCTGCGCTGCCTCGCCTCGTCGGGTTGCGAAGTCACCGTGCTGCCTGCCACCGCCACGGCAGAGGATGTTCTGGCACTGAACCCCGAAGGCGTTTTCCTGTCGAACGGCCCCGGCGATCCGGCGGCAACCGGCAAATATGCCGTGCCGATGATTCAGGGCGTGTTGTCCAAGGACTTGCCGGTGTTCGGAATTTGCCTTGGCCATCAGATGCTTGCGCTCGCCTTGGGCGCCGTGACCGTCAAGATGAACCACGGCCACCACGGCGCCAACCACCCGGTGAAAGACCTCACCACCGGCAAGGTGGAAATCACCTCGATGAACCACGGCTTCACTGTCGATAGCCAAACCCTGCCGAAAGGCGTCAGCGAAACCCATGTCTCGCTGTTCGATGGCTCAAACTGCGGCATCGCGGTGGATGGCAAACCCGTATTCTCGGTGCAGTACCACCCAGAGGCTTCGCCCGGCCCGCAAGACAGCTACTATCTGTTCGAACGCTTTGCCGAGGCGATGCGCGCCCGCCGCGCCGCCTGATCTTCGCGGTCGGGCTGCAAAGCCCGGCCCCGAAAAATCTCGCCAACGTTAACAGCCTGTTAACCACCCGCACGGCACCCTCTCGGCTCAGGCCGGAGGGACGATGTCGGTTACACAGCTGCGCCCCATTCAACAGGTTTTGCCGGATCAGCTTGCGTCGATCCCGGCCAAACCCGCTGAATCGGTCGTCGAACGCTTTGTCCTGACCCTGATCGCCACGGGCGTGATTCCTTCAAAACCGGCGATGGCGGCCCTTGCGCAGCATTGCGAATCTGATCGGCACATGTTTGATATCATTCAGTCAAGCCAATGGGTTAACGCAAAGACGCTTTACCATCTGATCGCGCGGTATTGGTCGGTTAGACAGGCCGATCTGGCCCACGCACCGCCCGACGCGCGCCTGCTGGCCCGGCTTGGCCCGTTGGATTGCCTGCGCGACGGCCTGATTGCCTGGCGGCAGGTCGGCGATGCCACGGTGATCGCCACCGCCTACCCTGACCGCTTTGCGCAGCATCTGCCACGGTTACAGCGGGAATTTGGCAAGGTGCTGATGGTCGTCGCGCCGTTTCAGGCGATTCAGGGGGCCATCCTGTCCATCTGCGGCCCCGCCCTCGCGCATCGGTCGGAAAATCGCGTGGCCGCCGCCGAAAGCTGCCGGTCGCTGCAGGCCAAAACCCTGCAGCGCCCCGCCATCGCCCTGGGTCTGGCCGGGGCATGCCTCTTCGCCCTAAGCCCGACGGCCGCGATCTGTGCGCTTTATGCCATTGCACTCATTGCAATGTTCGCCTTTTCGCTGCTGAAACTCTCTGTCCTTTGCACCCGCGCGCGCCCGCGCAAGGGGCCTGAGAATCCGCCAATCGTTGCCCGTCTGCCCAAAGTTTCGATCATGGTCGCGCTTTACCGCGAGGCCGATATCGCCGCCCGGCTGGCCGCCCGTCTGGGCAAGCTCGATTACCCGCGTGAGCTTCTGGAAATTCTGCTGGTGGTCGAGGCAGAGGATCAGATGACCCGCCGCGCCCTTGCCCATTCCGATCTACCCGGCTGGATGCGCGTGGTGGTGGTGCCCGATGGCACCGTCAAGACCAAACCCCGCGCGCTGAACTACGCACTGGATCATTGCAGCGGCGCCATCGTCGGCATCTACGACGCCGAAGATATGCCCGAACCCGACCAGATCCGCAAAGTTGTGCAACGCTTTCATGAGGTTGGGCCAGAGGTTGTCTGCCTGCAAGGGCTGCTGGATTTCTACAACCCGCACACAAACTGGCTCGCCCGTTGCTTTACCATGGAATACGCCTCCTGGTTCCGCGCCTTTCTGCCGGGGATCGAACGGCTGGGGCTGGCCGTACCCTTGGGCGGCACCACGCTGTTTTTCCGTCGCAAGGTGCTGGATGAACTGGGCGCCTGGGATGCACAGAACGTCACCGAAGACGCCGATCTGGGCCTGCGTCTGGTGCGGCACGGCTACCGGACCGAGTTGATTGACACCGTCACGTTTGAGGAGGCGAACTGCCGCGCCCTACCTTGGGTCAAACAACGCTCACGCTGGAACAAAGGCTACATGATGACCTGGATCAGCCACATGCGCGACCCCATCGCCCTGTGGCGGCAACTTGGCCCGCGCCGGTTCCTGGGCTTTCAAACCCTGTTTCTGGGCTCAATCCTGCAAGGCCTGCTCGCCCCGCTGCTCTGGACGTTCTGGGTCATTCCCTTCGGCCTCTGGCACCCGGTCAGCGCGGTGCTGCCGCACACGGGCTTCGTCGCCCTCTACCTTGCGATGTTCGCGGTGCAGGCCTTGACCATCGGGTTCGATATCATCGGCCTGCGCCGCACCGCCCACCGGATGAATCCGCTCTGGGTGCCGACGCTGGCGGTCTATCACATGATGGCCACCCTGTCGGCCTACAAGGCGCTGTGGGAGTTGCTGACCAGGCCGTTCTACTGGGACAAGACCAGCCACGGCCATTTCGACACTTAGCGCGTCTTCAACTCGCCCGCGTCAATCCGCAACCGGGTCTCATAAGCCTTTGAGATATGGGCCTTCAGCGCCACATAAGCCGCCTCGCCATCATGCGCCTCGATCGCGCGCACGATCTGGTCATGTTCGGCCAAAGCCACCTCATCCCGGCCCTCGGCGGCAAAAGAGGTTGTCGCCATCAGCGCCATCGACCGATGCACAAGATCCAGTTGCTGCACCAGAAACCGGTTGTGGCTGGCCAGATGGATCAGCTTGTGAAACCGCTTGTTCGCCCGGCTCAACTGCCGCGGATCGCCGCCCAGCAGGGCGCGATCCTCGTTCACCATCCGCCGCAGCACCCGGATTTCCTCTTCCGAGGCGTGCCGCGCCGCCAGCCGCGCCGCCAGCCCCTCCAGTTCGGACCTTACCGCGTAAAGTTCGGCCAACTGGTTGTGGTCCAGCGAGGCCACGATCAGACTGCGCCCGTCGCGCGCCAGCATACCTTGCGTCTCCAGCCGCTGCAGCGCCTCGCGCACCGGCGTGCGCGAAACCCCCAGCCGCTCGGCCAACTCGCTTTCCACCAGCCGTTCGCCAGGATTGTAAACCCCCGCCTCGATCGCCTCCAGGATCAGCGTATACGCGTCTTTCTGCACTCTGTCGTCCCTCCATCCCCAAGGCTGAACTCCGGCCACCCGCGCGCCGCAGGATCAAACCACCGATTGCCCCAGTCTGTCATTGCGGCTATTTCTGCCCCATGGTCAAGCAGCACTTCAACCACGTTACCACCTGGGTCTTTGATCTGGACAACACGCTTTACCCGCCGCAGTACCGCCTGTTCGACCAGATCGAGGTGCGGATGACGGCCTGGGTGATGAATGCCCTGAACGTGGGGCGGACCGAGGCGGATCGTCTGCGACAGCACTATTGGGAAAGCTATGGCACCACGCTGGCCGGGCTGATGCGCGAACATGACATCGACCCTGCCCCCTATCTACAAGACGTGCATGACATTGATTTCACGGTGCTTCCAGCCGACCCCGAACTTGCCGCCCGCCTGCAGGATCTGCCCGGCCGCCGCATTGTTTACACCAACGCCTGCGAACCCTACGCCCATCGCGTGCTAGAGGCGCGTGGTCTGTCAGGCCTTTTCGATGCGGTTTATGGCGTTGAACACGCGGGCTTTCGCCCCAAACCCGAACGCGCCGCTTTCGAGGCGATCTTTGCGCAAGACGGTCTCAACCCCACCTCCGCCGCCATGTTCGAGGATGATCCGCGCAACCTGGCGGCGCCGCACGATATGGGCATGAAAACCGTCCACGTCGCGCCAAAGCCGCTGAAGGCCCTGCACATTCACCATCACACCGACGATCTGGCCGATTTTCTCGCCCGTCTGATCTGACTGCGGCATCGCGCCACCTCACAAAATCGGCCAAAAGCGATATCTGAGACTCACCTAACAGGAGCCTCGCATGTCCCTTGCCGCCCAAGCCCCCCGCCCCAGCCTCGCCGCGCGCATTTTCTACGCCCTGCCCATCATCGGCTTTGTCGCGCGTGACATTGGCCGCGATATCAACATGGTGTTCTACGTCCTGTTGATCCTGACCACGATCATGGTTCTGGCGATCAAAGTCTGGGGTATTGCCGCCCTTGTTCTGACTTATCTGGCACTTGTCCCCATCATCTTCGCTTTGCTGATCTGGATCACCATTCCCTGAGGGGACGGATTGAGGCACTTTGTCACTTCGCTTTCCCACCCCTCGGGCCTAAAACAGACGCAGGGGGCGACCATGACACGCATCAACACCGATATTCTGATCTCCGGCGGCGGTGTCGCCGGGCTTTCCGCTGCCGCAGCCTTCGCCAGCGCCGGGTTTTCTGTGATCTGCGCCGATCCGGCGCCGCCGGTCACGTCCGATCAGGACGAAGGCGCCGATCTGCGCACCACCGCCTTTCTGCAACCCTCGATCCCGGTTCTGGCGGCGGCGGGCCTGTGGCAACGGCTGGAACCTTTCGCCGCGCCCTTGCAAATCATGCGGATCATTGATGCAGGCGGGGTAAACCCGGAACCCCGCATTATCAAAGACTTCGACGCTGCCGACATTTCCGATCAGCCCTTTGGCTGGAACCTGCCGAACTGGCTCTTGCGCCGCGAGATGTTGGCGCGGCTGGCCGATTTGCCAAATGCCCGCTTTCTGCCCGGCGTCGCCACCACCACGCTATTGACC
>CAMFLG010000044.1 GCA_945957495.1 uncultured Pseudorhodobacter sp.
GTTGTTCGACAATCTGATCCAGCGCCGCCCCCAGCCGCGCGGCTGCCCCGAAAAAGAACGGGCCATGCAGGTGGTAGACGATGTATTCCTCGGTGCTTTCGGCCAGCGCGGTCAGGTTCGGCGCGCGCTCGACCGAGGCGCTGTCGGACATGCGCTGAATGAACACCAGCCCACCCAGCGCAAAGCCCACCACGATGCCTTCGGTCAGATCGCGGAATACGACTAGAAGGAAGGTCGCCAGAAACACCACCGCATCGGCGCGGCTGGCGCGCAGCATCTGCCAGATCGCCTCTTTCTCGGCCATGTTCCAGGCCACGACCGCCAGCACCGCCGCCAGCGAGGCCAGCGGGATATATCCCGCAAGCGGTGCCGCGATCATCATGAACAGCAGCACAAAGACCGCGTGCAACATACCCGAAACCGGGCCATGGCTGCCCGCGCGCACGTTCGTCGCGGTGCGGGCGATGGTGCCCGTCACGCAGATGCCGCCGAACAGGGCCGACCCGATGTTGGCCACGCCCTGCGCCAGCAACTCTGCATTCGGCCTGTGCCTGCGCCCCGACATCCCGTCGGCCACCACCGCCGACAGCAGCGATTCAATCGCCCCCAGCAGGGTAAAGCTGACGGCCCAGGGCAACGCCGCCCAGATCGCTCCTTCGGACAGGCTCGGCAGGGCAGGGGCGGGCGGGGTGCGCGGCAATTCCCCGAACCGGCTGAAAATCGTCTCCACCGGCAAATGCAGCATGGCCGCCGCCACCGCAGACACGGCAACCGCGATCAGAAGGTTGGGCAGCTGCGCCGCCACCCGCCGGATGCCAATGATCATCGCCACCGTCGCCGCCGCAATTGCCGCCGCGGCAGGGGTGATGCTGACCCGCGCCGCCCACAGTGCCTTTAGCTTTGGCAAGATCGCCGCCGGTTCGCCACCTGGCAGGGAAAGCCCAAGCAAATCCTTGATCTGGCTGGAAAAGATGATCACCGCAATGCCTGCGGTAAAGCCCAGCGTCACCGGATAGGGGATAAAGCGCACATAGGTGCCCGCCCGCAACAGCGCCAGAATGATCAGCATCGCACCCGACAGGAATGCCGCCAGAATCAGCCCGTCAAACCCGATCTGGGTCACGCAGGCCGACACCAGCACGATGAAGGCGCCCGCAGGCCCGCCAATCTGAAACCGCGATCCGCCCAGGGCCGACACCAGAAACCCGCCGATGATCGCGGTAAACAGCCCCCGCTCTGGCCCCACGCCACTGGCAATCGCAATCGCCATCGACAGGGGCAGCGCCACGATCGCCACCGTCAGGCCCGCCATCACATCGGCGCGCAAATCGGATAGGCCATAGCCCTCGCGCAGGATCGTGATCAGTTTCGGGGTGAATTCAGAGGCAGGCTTGGCTACTCTGTCAGGCATGATCCGGTTCCTGTTGCCTTTGGGTCTGATCAACTGCGCCCGCCCCCTTAAAGTCAAGGCATCTGCACATGGCCAATCCCCCCGTCGATCCCATAGCCGCGCCGGACGCCGCCGCGCGCCTCTTGGCGCAAGACCTGATGGCCCGCGCCCGCCACGCGTCGCTGTCCTATCTGGACCCGACCACGGCCACGCCCGGGATCAGCCGCATTGCCTTAGGGCTTGATCCGCAGGGCCTTCCACTGACCCTGATTTCGGCGCTGTCGCAGCATGCCGGGGCGCTGCGGGCGCATGCCGATTGCGCGGTGATGGTGGGCGAGGTCGGCGACAAGGGCGATCCGTTGACCCATCCGCGCCTGATGATCCGGGCGAAGGCGTTCTTTGTCGCCGCCGATGATCCGGTGCGGCCGGACCTGCGCGCGCATTGGCTAAAGGGCCACCCAAAGGCGGCCCTTTACGTCGATTTCGCCGATTTCGCCTTTTGCAGGCTGATCCCCATCGATGCCCTGCTGAACGCGGGCTTTGGCCGCGCCTATCGCATGGCCGCCGCCGATCTGCTCGGCTAAAGCGGGTTATCCACCCGCAACGTCACCTGCACCTTGCCCTTCACCGCCGAGGGCCATTTCAGGCTGGCAAGCTTGCCCCCCGTGCCCTGTTCGACAAGGGCGTAGGCGCTGACAAACTGTGGCGTACCGCTGTCATTGGTCAGCGCCCCTTCGGGCACAACGGCGGTCACATTGCGCGCCCGCCCTCCGAACGGCAGATAGGCCGACACGTCAATCGACCAGGTGTCGGCGGCGGTGCCCTGAACATGTTCCACCAGAACCGGGCTGACCGTGGGTTGGCTGATGCCGTTGAACGTGTTGGATTCAAAGGTAACATTGCGAAAGCTGTTGGTTGAAAGTGTGGAATAGCTTGTATCCACAATTTCAACCCGCTGCACCTCACTGTCGCGGGCGCGAAACACGTTGCTGGTGACGGTCAGGCCCGACAGAAAATGCCCGCTGCCCCGCGGTGTCACCACGATCCAGTTGAACGCGGCACTGACACCTTGCGCGGTAAACACATTGCCGGTGATCGTCACCCCGCCAAAGGAATACTCTGACCCGAAGGCCGGGTTTGCATCATGTTCGTTCGAAAGTTCCAGAAAGCTGTTGTCGATATAGTTGCCGGTGAAGAAGGTCTTGCAGTTGATCGCCGTCAGCACGACCCCGGCACGGCGCACCCCCAGCGTTTCGTCGTCGCCACCGAAAAAGTGGTTGCCCGCAAAGATGCCCCCTGTGCCCGCCACCACCCCGAAATGCGCAAAGCGTGCGGCGCGGTTGTTGCGGATCTTGACGTCATTGCCATTGGAATTGAACACGATGCTGCTGCGGTTCTGTGCCGGAAGTCCCATCTCGGAAGAGATGAATTCGCATCGGTCGATCTGCAGATCCTGGCAGCCTTGCCCCGTAGAGGTGATGGCGCGGTGCTTGGGCCGGTTGATCGTGCAGTCATAAAGGCGGAATACCGAACCGGTGATGGCAAGGTTGATGCCGCTGGTATTGGCGCCGCACAGAAATTCGATATTGCTGATCTCAAATCGGGAAAGCTGTGAAAACCCTGAAAAATCAAGCATATAGGTAAAGCGGTTGAAGGTGAAACTGCGCGTGCCCGCGGCGGCCCACATGGGCTGGCTCAGCGTCAGGGTTCCGGCGGCGACGTTCCTGGAGGTAACGTAAACTTCGCGCCCAACGCCGGTGCCGCTGACAAGGGAACCCACGGGAATGCTGGCAATATTTGCAACCGCCGACAAGGTGTTGGGCGCCGATGTGGCATAGGTGGCCACGGCGGTCACGGTCTGTGTGGCCCAACTGGGCGCGGCAGAGCAGGTGAACTGGCCATTGGTCAGCACCCGGCGCTCCGAGAAAGAGGTGATCTGCGCGATTGCCGCGATATCCAGCGGTTCGGTCAATTCGATGCGGCGGCCGTTAAGATCAAGCACCACATGATCGGTGAAATAGAACAGCGCCTGCAGAGCTTTCTTGAACCCGCCCAATTCCGATCCGAAGGCTGCGGAATAGGTATCCAGATTGAAGTTGCGCGTGCAGGCCAGCCGCTGACTGTCCGGCATGGTGATGGTGCCTTCGAATTGCACCGGGTTTTCAAAGGTCAGGTGCGAGCCGATATAGTAACTGCCGGGTGACACCACCACGCGCTTGCCCGCCGCTGCCGCGTCTGCCGCATCAAAGGCTGCGCGGTCATCCGTGATGCCATCGCCAATCGCGCCATAGTCGCGCACATCCACCCAGTCGAACATCTCTGAATGAAACACCTCCGTGACATCCTCGATGGTGATGTCGTCGATGCGCACCACGCCACCGGTCGGCCCGGTCAGATCAATGCCGAAATGGCCATAAACCGGGGCCGTGCCCCAGACCATATCCACCCCCGGGCGATTGCCCGACCCCACGATCGCGCTTAGCGTCACCACGCTGCCATAGCCGGGCAGGGCAACCAGATCGCCCTGCTGATCCGCCGTGGCGACATTGCTGCCAGAGCCGCTGCCCGCCCAGCCCGCGATGCGCGCCGACGGCAGTGCCCCCGAAATCGCCTTAAGCCGCACCGTGACCCGCAGATACAGCCCCGGCTGCATCGGGATTTGCTGAAAACAACGCAGCTTCAGCGTCGCGGTGGTCTTTTGTAGTTCAAGACAGCCGCCAAAATCCTGATCGGCGGGGACAAATGCTGCATTCGGCTGCCCGGCATAGCTGGCATCCCCCGGCTCGCCATTCGCCTTGGACCACAGATTCAGTCCTGCCGAAAACGGCGGTGGCATCAACACCAGACCTTCAGTAATGGCTTTGTTCATCGCTTGCCTCACCCTATGAAACGCCTTGGCATGCCGCGCTGCGGCGCTACCGGTCGGGTTCAGATGTACAGGATCAGGCGTTAAGGCATTTTTATGCCTAAGTTCGCAGGTTAGGGCTGCACAAGAATTAAGCGCCGTGCTATTTGATCTTGCGTGAGCGGCCGTGATGTCGGATAGTTTGGGTGTCGGATGTCATTATTATTCATCGAAGTCATTGTAACATTTTCTGCAACTGCACAGTATTGAGTGGGCGAGGCACTTTTTCCGGGTCGTCTGCTATGACGGTCGCCCCGAGGGCAATTGAATGAACTCGTTTACCTACAGATTGCTAAGCATGAGCCGGGCGCGAAAGCGGGCGCTTCAGCTGGTTGTCGACATTATCATCCTGAACGCGGTCTTTGTGACCGCAATGTGGATGCGTCTGGAAAGTTTTGATTTTCTGACAAATGGCCGCGTCTGGCTGGTGATGATCCCAGTATTGCCGATCACGCTGTATTTCTTCGTCCGTCTTGGGTTTTACCGCGCCGTGCTGCGCTACATTGCCGGGCGCGCCCTGATCACCATTCTGATGGGATCGGTGCTGTCGGGGGTGGCGATGTCGATAGTGGCGCGCTTTGCCGATCTGCCGATTCCTGCGCCGGTGCCGGCGATCTACACGGTTCTCACCTTTGTCTGCATCGGCGGGGTGCGCTTTGGCTTCCGCGAGCTGATCAACTATTCCCAAAATCGCCGCAAGGAACGGGTCGCCATCTATGGCGCCGGTGCGGCGGGGCGGCAGTTGGTGCAAATCCTGCTTCAGCGCAGCGATTACATGCCCGTGGCCTTCATCGACGATGCAAAGCAGGCGCAGGGGACCCATGTCGGCGGCCTGATGGTGTATCCGCCGTCGCAGATCGAGGCGCTGATCCGCAACAATGGCGTGAACGTCGTGCTGCTGGCCATGCCCTCGGCCACCCGCGCGCGCCGCAACCAAATCCTGCGCAAGTTTGAAAGCCTGCCGGTCCTGCTGCGTTCGGTCCCCGGGCTGGACGACATCATGGCGGGCAAGTCGCGGATTGATCAGATCAACGACATCGGCATCGAAGACTTGCTTGGCCGCGATGCAATCCCGCCGCGCCCGGAACTTCTGGGCGCCGACATTCGTGGCAAGGTCGTGATGGTGACGGGGGCAGGCGGATCAATCGGCAGCGAACTTTGCCGCCAGATCCTGCAGCAAAAACCAACCCGTCTGGTGCTGTTCGAACTGTCCGAAGCAGCCCTTTACAACATCCAGCAAGAGCTGGAGGCGCTATTGTCGGTACGCCGCCTGGATGTTGCGGTAACGGCCGTGCTGGGCTGCATCATGCAGGAACGCCTTGTCGAACGCACGATGCGGCAATTCAAGGTGAACACGGTCTACCACGCCGCCGCTTACAAGCATGTGCCGATGGTCGAACACAACATCAGCGCCGGTATCCGCAACATCGTGTTCGGCACGAAAAGCGTGGTCGAGGCGGCGATTGCCACCGGTGTTGAATCCTTCATCCTGATTTCAACCGACAAATCCGTGCGCCCGACCAATATCATGGGCGCGTCAAAGCGGCTTGCCGAAATGCTGTGTCAGGCGCTGTCCAGCGCGCCGCACGCCTCGGGCACCACGATTTCCATGGTGCGTTTCGGCAATGTGCTGGGATCGTCCGGGTCAGTGATCCCGACCTTCCGGCGACAGATCGAAATGGGCGGGCCGATCACGGTGACGCACCCCGATGTGACCCGCTTCTTCATGACCATCCCAGAGGCTGCGCAACTGGTCATTCAGGCCGGGGCCATGGCCAAGGGTGGCGAGGTGTTCGTGCTGGATATGGGCGATCCCGTGCGCATTGTTGAACTGGCGACGCGCATGGTGCGGCTGCACGGCCTGAAACCGATCCTTTACGCCGAACCGCCCAAGACCAAATCCTTCAACGGCGAAATCGGTATCGTCTTTACCCGGCTGCGCCCGGGCGAAAAGATGCATGAAGAGCTGTTGATCGGCAATGATCCCAAGGCCACCGGGCATCCCCGCATCATGTCCGCGACCGAACGGCACCAGCCGCTGTCGGTGTTGTTCAACGCGCTGTCCTTCCTGCAATCCGCCTGCGAACGCAACGATATCGACCGCATTCGCGCCATTCTGGTGGAACAGCACACCGACTATCAGCCCAGCCGCGACATCGTCGATCTGTTCTGGCAGGAAGGCGAAATGCCGGATGCCTTTGGCCCAGAACCCGCTGCCGCAGATCAACCGCGCCTGACTTTGGTGCGCGGCTGACCTGTTTACGTTGCATCGGCGACAGAATTGCTGATTTTGATTGGGCGCGATGGTTCTTTTGTGGCAATCCCTGAATGAAGCGGGCAGAATCAGGCAAGCAACAATAATGCGACGACAGGGTGGTTGGCAGGCATGACAGTTAGAAACGCGCTCTTGGGGTCTGCGGCCGCCTTGGCGTTTGCCCTGCCCGCCGCGGCAGAGATGCGTCCGACGCTGTCGTTCATGGGTGTCACCGGCCTGATCGACATGCCCAGCGGTGAACAGCAAAGCGATGGCATGCTGTCGTTCACCGCGGCCTATTTCGGCCCGATCGGGCGCCAGACCCTGACGTTTCAGTTCACGCCCAGATGGTCGGGCAGCTTTCGCTATTCTTCCGGGCGCAATTGGGATCAGGTCGTGGATTCGCCCTTCGCGACCTATTACGACCGCAGCTTTGATCTGCGCTATCTGATCACCGAGGAAGGCCAATATGTGCCCGCCATCACGGTGGGCTTTCAGGATTTCATCGGCACCAGCCTGTCGCAGGCGGAATACATCGTTGCTACCAAGACCTTTAACGACAAGGTCAAGGTCACAGCCGGTCTTGGTTGGGGCCGCTTGGGCAGCTATGGTTCGTTGGGCGCCCCCTTTGGCGAACGCGAGCCGGTGGATGTCGGCAACGGCGGTACGCCGCATCTTGGCAACTGGTTCAAGGGCGATGTCGCCCCCTTTGCCGGTGTGGAATGGAAGGTGACAGACCGGCTGACCTTCAAGGCGGAATATTCATCCGACGCCTATACCGAAGAGGCCGGCATCCGGCAGACCTTTGAACGCAACAGCCCGTTCAACTTTGGTCTGGATTACCGGCTGACCAACTCGATCGACTTCGGCATCTATTCGCTTTACGGCAGCCAGATCGGCGCCTCGCTCAACATCATGATGAACCCCTATCGCCGCCCGCAAGGCGGTATGCTTGGGCCGGGGCCGATGGTGGTGGGCGACCGCCCGGTGTCATCAGGCTGGGGGCCGGAATGGGTCACTGACAAGGGCCAGTTGCTGGCGCTGCAAAACCAGACGGCAGCCCTGCTGCGCCACGACGGCATAGCCATCGAACAGATGGCCGTCACCAAAACCAACGTGCAAATCCGCATCAACAGCACGCAGCTTGATAACTCTGCCCAGGCCATCGGCCGCACGGCGCGGGCGCTGGCCGCGACAATGCCGCCGTCGGTCGGGCTGTTCGAAATCGTGCCGATGGTGCGCGGCGTGCCGGTGTCGAAGGTCGTGATCAAACGTTCTGATATTGAACAACTGCAGTTTGCCGCCAATCAGGATGCGCTTATTCAGGAACGCACCCAGATTCTGCCAGTCTCTGGCGCGCGTCCGGCGGATCCTATTGCGCCGCCCGATCTTACGCCCCGCTTCACCTGGAACCTTGCGCCCTATATTGGCACCACCCTGTTCAACCCGGAAAACCCGCTGGACGTCAACGCAGGCCTGAGCCTTAAGGCGCGCTATCAACTTGCCCCCGGCCTGTTCCTGACCGGCACCGTGACCAAACGGATCGGCGGCAGCAATGCGCCTCCGGCGGAAGAGGACACCACCGATGACAGCGGCCTACCGCCCATCCGCACCGAGGGCGACAAATACGCCTCCTTCGGCGATCCGGCGATCAAGACGCTTAGCCTGAACTGGTACGCAAAACCTGCGCCGAACGTGTTCACCCGGGTTTCCGCAGGCTATCTGGAAACCATGTTTGGCGGTGTTTCGACCGAAGTTCTGTGGATGCCGGTTGATAAGCCCTATGCCTTTGGGGTCGAGCTTGATCTGGTGCAGCAGCGCGGCTACGACCAGATGTTCGATTTCCTGGACTACCGGGCAGGGGTCGGCTTTGTCTCGGGCTATTACATGTGGGACAACGGCATCAACGCGGAACTTGACGTTGGCCGCTTCCTGGCCGGGGATTACGGCGCCCGCATCGTGCTGGACCGGCAGTTTGCCAATGGTTGGAAAGTGGGGGCCTTCGCCACCTTTACCAGCGCCTCGTTTGACGAATTCGGCGAAGGTTCCTTTGACAAGGGGATCATCGTCGAAATTCCATTCGGCTGGTTCCTTGGCAAGCCCACGCAGCAGGTCACGCGCGTGGTCATGCGTCCGTTGCTGCGCAACGGTGGCGCCGGGCTGGATCTGGACGGGCGGCTTTATGACAACATGCGCGACTTCCGCCAACAGGATCTCGACTTTGCCTGGGGGAGGTTCTGGAGATGAGCATGCATAGGGCAATTGCAGCCACGCTGATCGGCGTGCTTCTGTCGGGCTGTGCGTCCAGCTTCGTGAAGTCGGGGCTCAACCGCCTTGGTGGACCCGCCACCACCGCCACCTCGGTGCCCGCCGCGGGTGCGCCGCAGGTCTGGGTCACGTTGCGGTCGAAGGGCATCAAGTTCTCGATGGCCAAACTGGCGTCGGACGGCGCAGTTGTGGTTTGGGCTGCCAAGGACGGATCGCAGATGGCGCTTCGCGATGGTGTGCTGATCAACACCCGTGGCTTTGGCTGGGATATGATGTCAGCCGATGCGCCAACGGTGGCCACGCTGGTCAAATTGGGCAGTCACAAGCGCGTCTATTACGATCTTGACGGCACCGACACCATGCGAACCCACAATTTTGATTGTAAGGCCGAATCAGCCCCAACCACCGACACCCCCTTCAAACGCCATATCGTTGAGCATTGTGTGGGCGATTTGGGCACGATTGAGAATGATTTCTGGCTGGATTCGTCCGGCCATATCGCCCAATCGCGGCAATGGGTGTCGCAAGGTGTCGGATATGCCGCAATTGAAAAGAAAGTTGACTAAAGTTCGGCAGCTAAATCTTACGTCGCACGCGCTTCTGGGATAAACTAGAATCAATGAATTTCAATTCTTGGAGACTGCCATGAAGAATCTGACCAGCTTTGTCCTCGCCGCTTCTATGACCGTTGCTGCCACCGGCGCTTTCGCGGGCGGCGCACCTGAAGTTATTCCGGAGCCCCCGGCCGTTGTCGTGACCGAAGGCGGTTCCAGCAGCGGCGGCACTGCTCTGTGGCTGGCGCTGGGCGGCGCTATCTTGGTCGCCGTTCTGGTCAACCAGACGAATGACACCAAAGCCAGCGATCCGGTTCCCCCGACCGACGTGTCCCAGTGATCGAATTCAGAGATTTCTAAGGCGCGGCACGTTCCGCGTTGTAGCAATCAGCTTAGTGCGCCCGCAGATATCTGCGGGCGCCTTTCTTTTGCGGAAGTAGCTTTCATTTTGGCCGCTTTCGATGCAGGATCAGCAGATCGTCTTTTAAGGAGTCTGCCATGCAGAATCTGACAAGCCTCATTATCGCCACGTCAATGACTGTTGCTGCAACCGGCGCCTTCGCGGGCGGCGCCCCCGAGGTTATTCCGGAACCCCCGGCTGTTGTCGTCACCGAAGGCGGCTCCAGCAGCGGCGGCGCTGCCCTGTGGCTGGCGCTTGGTGGTGCAATTCTTGTCGCCGTCCTTGTCAACCAGGATGACAGCACGCAACCGGCGCCCGTCGAAACCAAGAAATGACGCGTTGCGCTGCGGCGGGTTGGCAGGCGCATCTTTGGCATCCGCAGGCAACTACGGTCGCTTTTGCATGTTAGGATCAGGCTTTCTTTTTGAAAAGTTCCGGGGCAAACTTATTCAATAGCCCTAAAAGGAGATTCTGATGCAAAAAGTTACCAGCCTGATTCTCGCGGCAACCATGACTGTTGCTGCAAGCGGCGCTTTCGCGGGCGGCGCACCGGAAGTCATTCCGGAACCCCCGGCTGTTGTCGTTACCGAAGGCGGGTCCAGCAGTGGCGGCACCGCCCTGTGGCTGGCCCTGGGCGGCGCGATTTTGGTTGCCGTTCTGGTCAGCCAAAGCGACAGCACCGATCCGGCCACCCCGCCGCAAACTGAAGACGCCGGTTGATGACTATCCAGCAGTGCCGGAATTACCTCCGGCGTTGCCACTAAACCGGCAAAGGGCCTGCGAACACCGCAGGCCCTTTTGCTTTGCGCTGCCCGAAAAGACTGCGCTACATCTCTACCTCTTGTCCGATGCCCCGCTCGCGCGCGCGCCGCAAGGCCATCGCGGCCACCGCCAGATCCTGCAATCCAACGCCTGTGCCATCGAACAGGGTGATTTCGTCTGCCGACTGGCGACCCGGATGCGCCCCGATCACCACATCGCCCAGCGGCACCACCGCATCCGCCTGCAACAGGCCAAGCGCCACAGCGTGCTGTGCCTCGCCGATGTTGATGGATTGCGCCACCTCGTCGGTGAACACCGTCGCGCGGGCCAGAAGGGCGGGCTCCACCTCTTGTTTGCCCACGGTATCGGTGCCCATACAGGCCAGATGCGTGCCCGCGCGCACATGCGCGCTCATCAGGCTCGCCGCAGGGGCCGAGGTGATGGTGATGATCACATCGGCGCTTTCGCCCACCTGTTCCAGCGCAACCGCCTCAAACGGCAGACCCAGCTCTGCCGCCACCGCGGCCAGCTTTGGCAACATCTCGGGGTGCAGGTTCCACGCCACCACACGTTCAAACTGCCGCACCCGTGCCGCGGCACGCAGTTGAAACCCGGCCTGATGCCCGGCGCCGACGATGCCCAGCACCCGCGCATCGCGCCGCGCCAGCCGGTCAATCGAAATTGCCGAGGCGGCCGCCGTGCGCAGCGCCGTCAACAGGTTTCCCCCCACCAGTGCCACGGGCCGCCCGGTTTCAGGATCAAACAACAGCACAGAAGACTGATGGTTGATCAGCCCCTTGGCCAGATTGCCGGGGAAATATCCCCCCGCCTTCACCCCCAGCATCGCGCCTGCGCGGTCCAGCCCGGATTTGAACCCGTATTGTCGGCCTTCGCCCAAAGCCTCGCGCACCACCGGAAAGTTATAGGCCCCGCCCCGCGCCATGGCGGCAAAACAGGCCTCGATGGCGCTAAAGGCGTCCTCGGGCGTCACCAGCCCCGCAATCAATGCCTCTGGAACAATCAACATCGCTTGGCTTCCTGCTTTCATACTGGTTCAAATACTCTGGGGGTCCTCGCCACATTGGGTCTCCAATGTGGCTTGGGCAAAGCCCCCGGGGTATCCCCATCAATACGCCTTGCCGCGCGCCGAAACCGGCCAGACCACCTCGACGCGGCCAGCCCGCACACCGACGTACCAGTCATGGACGTTGCAGGTCGGGTCGCAATGCCCCGGCACCAGCCGCAGCTTTTCGTTGACCTTTAAGACACCCTGCGGATCCTCGATCACGCCATGCTCGTCAGAGCATTTGATGTATTTCACATCCGTGCGGCCAAACACGACAGGCAGGCCGGAATCCACCGATTGCGCCTTCAACCCGGCATCGACAATCGCCTTGTCGGCCTTGGCATGGCTCATCACCGACGTAAGGATGAAC
>CAMFLG010000045.1 GCA_945957495.1 uncultured Pseudorhodobacter sp.
AATCGTGCCGATGTTAACGTGCGGTTTGGTCCGTTCAAACTTTGCCTTTGCCATATCGGGCGCCCTTGGATTCGGGGGCCCGGGGTCCGGGCCCTATTCTACACGGGCGGGCACTTAGCCGTTAGCGGGTGGAAAATCAAGGGGCCGAGGCTTGGGTCGCAGCGCCGCAGGGTTCTGAACCGGCTTTGCCTGGGTCTTGGGGGCTGCCTTGCCATCCGTCGGCAGCGGCGGCAGGTCGAACCATTGCGGATTGGCCACCAGCCAGTTTTCAATCGCCTTCGCCGCGTTGTATGACAGGATGTCGATCTGTTCGGTCTTGTTGCGCGTCCAGCCAGACCCGATCGCCGTATCGCCGTCAAGTTTTTCTAGCACGGTCAATTGCTTGCTTTCAGAGTTCAGCTTGGTTTGGGTCGCATCGTCCCAGATATTCGCCGTGATGATCAGCGCCGATTGCGGCCGAACCAGAACCGGAATGCCGGGCGGGGCCAGCACATAACCGTCGATCGATACGCCAAGATTGTATACGCGCGACCCTTCGTAGCGGCCAAAGCGTTTGTCGATGGCCTTGGTCAGCCCGGCTGTCAGTTCCTCTGGCGTGGCCACGCGCGAAATCGGCACCGATGCCGGGTGTTCCGCGACGACAATGTTCAGGCCAAGGACGAAATCCCCCAAGGGCACCGGGGGTTCCATCAGGTCGTCGGTCTGGCAAGCCGCCAAAGCCAGCAAGCCCCAGCCTAAGATCATAAAGCGAAGCAGACGCATCAGGCGATTCCCTTGGGCCGGCGAAGTGATGCTTGGGGATACCCGTCTGGTGGCAACATGGCAACCTTGGTGCGCGGGGGCTAGGCGGGGTGGCGCGCCCTGCCTATATGTGCTCTGAAGGAGTCTGCATGTCCGTACCGACTTTGCCCTCTCGTGTGCCGCTGGCCACCAAGCCGCTTGGTGTACTTGGCTCTTTGCAGGCCGGGCGGCGCAATGTGCTGGAACTGATCCCCGAGATTGCCACCCATGCCCCGATTCTGTCGGGCCGCACCGGCAAGCGGTGGCATATGGTGATGGAGCCGGGGGCGCTGCGGCAGATTTTGCGCGACAAGGTTGAAAATTATCCGAAATCCGTTGTGACCAAGCTGATCCTTGGCCCGGCGATTGGGGAAAGCCTGTTTGTGGCCGAAGGGGCGCATTGGCAATGGCAGCGCCGCGCCGCCGCACCGGTGTTCACCCATCGCAACGTGGCGGCGCTTGCCCCGGTGATGACCCGCGCCGCCGAGCGGTCTGCGGCACGACTGGCGGCGGGTCTGGGGCGCGACGTTGATGTGTTTGCCGAAATGGTCGCCGCGACCTTTGAGGTGATTTCGGATGTCACCTTTTCGGATGGTGCGGGCTTTGACCGCGCGGCGGTGCATCGCGCCATCGAAGGGTATATCGGCCAGACCGCCAAGGTTTCCTTTCTGGATATCGTCGGCGCCCCGGCCTGGGTGCCGCGATTGAATCGGATGTTTGCCGGTGCCGGGATTCGCGAGATGAAACGGGTGGCGGACCTTGCGATTGATCAGCGCCGACTGGAAGGCGCGCATCCGGTGCCCGACCTGTTGGATCTGCTGTTGGCCGGGGAAGATCCGTCCACGGGCCGCAAGATGACCACGGCAGAGATGCGGGACAATCTGCTAACCTTCATTGTGGCGGGGCATGAAACAACGGCGCTGACCCTGGCCTGGGCGCTGTATCTTTGCGCCTTCGATCCGGATGTGCAGGCCGCCGCCAGAGCAGAGGCTATGGCCGTGCTGGGCGACCGGGCGGCAACCGTGGCGGATGTGGCGCAACTGCCCTTGACGCGCCAGATCGTGGATGAGGCGCTGCGGATGTATCCTCCGGCGGCGTTTCTGTCGCGCACGGCGCAGGCCGAGGACAGTCTGTGCGGGCGTGAGGTCTTAAAGGGCGATACGGTGATTCTGCCGATCTACGCCCTGCACCGCCATCATGGATTGTGGGCCAATCCTGACGCGTTCGACCCCAGCCGTTTTGCGGGCGCGCAAAAGATCGACCGTTTTGCCTATCTGCCGTTTGGCGATGGGCCGCGCATCTGCATCGGGGCGAGTTTCGCCCTGCAAGAGGCCGTGATCATCCTCGCCACTTTGCTGGCGCGGTTTCAGTTCAGCCGGATTGAGGGCAAGGAGCCGAAACCGGTGATGATCTTGACCCTGCGCCCCGAAGGCGGCGTCTGGTTGAAGGTAGAGCCCGCCAAGTAGAGCCTTGCCAAATTCCTGCGCCTGAACAAAGCTTTGTACCGACCCCTGCGGAGGATTCGGATGCGGTTTCTGGTGTTCCTTTTGGCGACGGCCGCAGCGCCCGCAATGGCTGGGGAAACCCGGATTGACATCAACCTGCATTTCGATCCTGCCGCCGCGGCTGCGTTGCAGCAGATGGGCGAAATGGTGACGGTTGGCGCCAGTTTCTATGGCGAGCCTTCGGCCACAAACACCCTTCCGGTGGATGAAGTCGGCTGGATCACCTTGGGCAACGAAAACGTGACGATCTGGCCCGTCGATCAGGTCGTGCGTATCGGTGGCAACCTTGGCGCGGCTCCGATGTCAAGCGTGCTGGCCCCGCAGGTCAATGTGAATGTCTATTCGGCGCGATTTAGCAGCGAGGACAACGTGCTGGACTGCAGCATAGTCGAAGGGGCGACCGACGATCTTTCCAAGAATGCGCAAGATATCACCTGCAAGCTGATCGGGGGTTAAGATGACAAGTCCGGAAACCATGGCAATCCGAATGGGTCTTGATCTGCCGGATTTTGATGTAATGGGCTATTATGGTGCCGACTATGGCACGATGAAACCCTATCATCGCGTGGGATCGCTGCTGTTTCTTTCAGGCCATGTCGCGCAGATTGGCGCAGAAATCACTCATAAGGGACGATTGGGTTCTGACCTTACCACCGAGCAAGGCTACGCCGCTGCGCGGCAAACAGGGCTGAACGTTTTAGGCGGAATACGTCAAGCCGTCGGATCCTTGGATCGCGTCAAGTCCATCGTGCGAACGCTTAATTTTGTCGTCTGCACGCCCGATTTTGAGGACGTTCACAAAGTGTCGTCCGGATTGTCCGACCTTTTTGTTGACGTTTTCGGGCCAGAGCGTGGTCTGGGGGGCCGTGCCACCATCGGCGTCATGGCCCTGGCGAACGGCGTTTGTTTCGAGACTTGGGCCACAATCGAGATCGCGGAATAGGCTTTCAGTTACGCCTTGTCGCGCACTTTCATCGCGTTGTTCTGGCCCTGAAACACCTCGAACCGTCCGGTTTTGCGCAGCAGATCGGACAATTTGGCGCTGCCATAGGTGCGCGGGTCAAAATCCGGATGCAGTTGGGTGATCACCTGCCCCAACTGGCCCAGCGAATAGTCATCCTGATCCGGGTCGATCTTTTTCATGGCATCGCGGATCAACGGAATCGCCTTGATCGGCGGTTCCTTCGCGGAATTTGCAGGTTCGGTTGGCTTGTCGGATTTTGGTTCGGCATGCGCAGCCACATCGGAGCCGCTGATGATGTTTTCGATCAACACAAAGCGGTTGCAGACCTTGCGCAGGGATTCCGGGGTTTTCGCCTCGCCAATACCGATGACCTGCAGCCCGTCTTCGCGGATGCGTGACGCCAGCCGGGTGAAATCGCTGTCCGAGGACACCAGCACAAAGCCATCCACCTTGCCCGCGTGCAGGATGTCCATTGCGTCGATGACAAGGCCGATGTCAGAGGCATTCTTGCCCTTGGTGTTGGCCGATTGCTGATGCATCACCAGCCCCAGATCGCGGGCCTGTTCTTTCCACTGGCTCAACGCCTGGCTTGACCAATCGCCATAGACGCGGCGGACCGAGGGTTCGCCAAAGCTGGCAATTTCGTCCAGAATTGCGCTGGCGTTGCGGGCGGTGACGTTGTCGGCGTCGATCAGCACGGCCAGACGCGGGGCGCGGCCCGCGATGGTGGAAAAATCGCTCATTTGGACCTCCGGTTGCAGTCCTTCATGCCCCAAGGCGGGGCCGGGTGATAGGGCAAATCCTGTTTCAGCACTCAACCGCGATCAGGAAGGGCCCGCGCTGCGCCATCGCCTTGGCAAAGGCCGTGTTGAAGCTTTCGGTTGTGGCGCAATGTTCGGCCTGCACGCCATGACCCTGCGCCAACGCGACCCAATCAAGCTTGGGCTCCACCATGTCGAACATGCGCGCGACGTTCCGCCCGGCGGTCGCCCCCACGGCTGCCAACTCGCCATGCAGGATGCGGTAGACGTGGTTGGCGAAAATCACCACCGTCACATCCAGTTGTTCGCGCGCCATCGTCCACAGCGATTGCAGGGTGTACATCGCCGAACCGTCGCCCGATAGGGCCAGCACCTTGCGATCCGGGCAGGCCACAGCGGCCCCTACGGCGGTGGGAAGTCCCGCACCGATGGCACCGCCCATCGTCACCAGCAGATCATGCGGCTGCGCGGTGGCGGTGGCCATGGCGATGGGCAGGCCCGAGGTGATCGCTTCGTTCACCACGATGGTGTCGGCGGGCATCAGCGCGGCGATGGTCTGGCCCGCGCGGTCAAGGGTCAGCGCGCCCGCGGGCAAAGGCGGCAGGATCAGGGGCACGAAATCCCCTTCGGTCAGATCAACAGTCTGCGCGTCCACGGCGTCGGCCAGCGCAAGCAGCGTGCCCGCGCAATCCATGTCGATCGAACACAGGTCGATCACATGCGTGCCCGGCGCCTCGGGCAGGCTGGGTTTGTTGGGGTAGGCGAAAAAGGCGGTGGGGCGGGCGGCGCCGCACAGAACAAGGCAGGTCTTGTCGGCCAGAAGGGCGATGTTGCTGTCCACCTCATAGGCCATGCGCTGCATCCGTACCGTGCCGCCCCCGCGCCGGGTGCGCGCGGCAAAGAACGGACCCATCAGGGTGGCGCCGGTCTTGCGCGCGATCTTGGCCGCGACCTCGGCAAGGTCGGTGTAAAGCGCAGGCCCGTCCACCATCAACACGGCCCCCGGCTGCGTCAGGGCGCGGGCGGCTGCGGCAATCTGCGCGTCAGAGGGGCGGCGCAAGGGGGCGGGTGGGGCCGCGATAGCGGGGGCGTCGGCGTCTTCCCAGGCGGTGTTGGCGGGCAGGATCAGGGTGGCGATCTGACCGTTCATCGACCGCGCCGCCTGAACGGCTGCGGCCCCGTCGCCTGCCACTTGCGTCGCGGACGCCGAAACCCGGGTCCAGTGTGAAATCGCCTGACTGATGCCGACGGTGTCGCCCTTCAGCGGGCTTTCATAGCGCAGGTGATAGCTGGCATGGTCGCCCATCACGTTGACGACCCCGCTTTGCGCCTTGCGGGCATTGTGAAGGTTGGCGAAGGCGTTGCCAAAGCCGGGGGCGAGGTGCAGCAGGGTGGCGGCCACCTTGCCGGACATCCGGTAATACCCATCCGCCGCGCCAGAGGTGCCGCCTTCGAACAGGCAGAGGATGCAGCGCATTTCGGGGTGACGGTCCAGCGCCGCCACGAAATGCATCTCGGAGGTGCCGGGGTTGGCAAAGATCGTGTCCACACCTGAGGCGAGCAGGGTTTTCACCAAAGATTCCGCGCCGTTCATTTTCGTTCCTTCGCTGTTCGCCGGTCAGGCCAGCAACTCTGCCGCCGCTGCACCCAGAACTTCAAGCGCTTTCGTGGGGGCAATCCCCAGCAGAAGGCCGCGTGCGCCGGCGTTGATCCAGACCGTTTCGGCGGTGCAGGCGGTTGCCTCAATGGCGGTGGGAACGGCGCGTTTCTGGCCGAAGGGAGAGATTCCGCCAACATGGTAGCCGGTCAGCTTTTCGGCCTTGGCGGGCGGCATCATCGTGGCTTGTTTGCCGCCGAAGGCCGCAGCGACCCGTTTCATCGAAAGCTGCCGGTCAGAGGGGATCACGCAGCAGGCGGGCTTGCCGTCCACCTCGACCATCAGGGTTTTCAGGGTGAGGGCAGGATCAAGCCCAAGGGCGGCGGCAGCGGCCAGCCCCACGGCCTCGGCATTCGGGTTGTAATCATAGGGGTGCAACGAGACTTTGACGCCCTTGCCTTCCAGAAATTTCAGACCGGGCGTTGCGGCCATGTTTGCCTCCATCGGCGATGTCCCGGCCCGGGACATTTTTTTATATCATAAAGTCAAACAGTTGACTGTATCATATTAGGGAAATCTTAACACTTTGCCACCCAAGACAGGGGGAATGCACGCAGCTTACAAGCATGGATTAGCGCGTTCAATGGCGGTTGGGGCCGCGATCCTAGCGCCTTCGCGGCGCCGAGCCATAAGCCCGATCAGGTGGCCAAGCGCCTGATCGGGCTTGGCAAAGCGGATCATTCGACAAGGCGGGCAAGGGCGGCGGCGCCTGTGCAGGAACCGCCGCTTTGTGTATCAGTAGACCACCACGGCGCGGATCGATTTGCCTTCGTGCATCAGATCGAAACCCTTGTTGATATCATCCAGGCTAAGGACATGGGTGATCATCGGGTCGATCTCGATCTTGCCGTCCATGTACCAATCGACGATTTTCGGAACGTCGGTGCGGCCGCGCGCGCCGCCAAAGGCGGTGCCTTTCCAGACCCGACCGGTGACCAGTTGGAAGGGGCGGGTTTCGATGACGGCGCCTGCCGGGGCCACGCCGATGATGATGGATTGGCCCCAGCCACGGTGGGTGCATTCCAGCGCGTCGCGCATCACCTTGACGTTGCCGGTGCAGTCGAAGGAGTAGTCCGCGCCGCCGATCTTGTCGAAGGGGGTTTTCGTGAGGTCAACGATGGCTTGCACGACCGAGGTGCCCTCGGCCAGCTTTTTCGGGTTGACGAAGTGGGTCATGCCAAAGCGGCGGCCCCATTCTTCTTTGTCGTCGTTCAGGTCCACGCCGATGATCATGTCGGCGCCCGCCAGCCGCAGACCCTGAATGACGTTCAACCCGATGCCGCCCAAACCAAAGACAACGGCCTTGGCGCCAGCCTCGACATTGGCGGTGTTCAGGACGGCGCCGACGCCGGTGGTCACACCGCAGCCGATGTAGCAGATCTTGTCGAAGGGGGCGTCATCGCGCACTTTCGCAAGCGCGATTTCCGGCATGACGGTGTGGTTGGCGAAGGTCGAGCAGCCCATGTAGTGAAAGATCGGGGTGCCATCCAGCATGGAAAACCGGGTGGTGCCATCAGGCATCAGGCCCTGACCCTGGGTAGAGCGGATCGCGGTGCAGAGGTTGGTCTTGCGCGAAAGACACGACGGGCATTCGCGGCATTCGGGGGTGTAAAGCGGGATGACGTGATCGCCGGGTTTCAGCGATTTCACGCCGGGGCCGCATTTGATCACGACGCCTGCGCCCTCATGGCCCAGGATCGCCGGGAACAGGCCTTCGGGATCAGCGCCCGAAAGGGTGAATTCGTCGGTGTGGCAAATGCCGGTGGCCTTGATTTCAATCAGAACCTCGCCCTCTTTCGGGTCTTCAAGGTTCACTTCCATGACTTGCAGCGGCTGGCCTGCGGCAATGGCGACGGCGGCGCGGGTACGCATGTGTCAAATCCTCCCATGATGAATTTTTTGCCAAGCTGTGCCAAAGGCAAGAAAATTGCAACGCAGGAAACGACAGAACCCGGCGCATTGCGGCGCGTGTGCCCGGTTTCCTTGCGACGGGTTTCGTGCTTTGATGTGGGGGCAGATCAGGAGGAGAGTGAAATGGTTCGGCCCCCTTTTGCGACGGTGCTGGTGCTGCCGTTGGTGCTGGCCGCCTGCGTGACGCCAACCCCCGCGCCTGTGCCGGGGACGGTGGATTTGTCCAGTTGCAGTGCGGATGCGGTGCAAAGCCTGATTGGCAGCAACATCGCCTCTGTTGATACGCGGCCTTTGGCGAAAACGGTGCGCATCATTCCGCCGAATTCGGCAGTGACGATGGATTACAACCCGCAGCGTTTGAATATCGAGACGGACGCGCGTGGCGTGATCATCCGCATGAGTTGCGGCTAAGTTTGCGCCCCCGGCATGAACCGGGGGGCCGCCTTTGACGGGCCGTCAGGTTACGGCAGTTTGTATTTGGTGTGGCAATCCTTGCAGGCACCACCAACGGCGCCCATGCCCGCCTGAAGCGTTTCCATCGAAGTTACGTCCAGCGCGGTTGCGGCGGTGCTGAGGGCGTTTGCCTTGGCAACAAAATCGTCCCAGTTCGTCCAGATGTCAGGCGATGCTTTCGAGGCGGGGTCAGAGGCTTGCGTCATGAATTTGGCGGCGATGGCGCCAGCATGGTCGATCAGCGCGGCTTTCGCCTGTTCCGCTTCGGCGGCATCGAAGGCCATCTTGCCGCCCGCCATGCCACCAAGGGTTTTGGTGGCGGCGCCGTTGCCGTCCATCAGCTCTTGCCAGGCTTTGACGGTTGGGTCGGTGGCGTCTGCCGCAACGGCAACCCCGGCGACGAGGATCAATGTGGCGACAAGTGCTTTGGCTTTGAATGTCATGGCTTCACTCCCTTGGTTGGTACAATTTGTCGCACCTTAGGCAGGAAAAATGACGCTGAGATATGGAATTTCGTGCGCGGGTGCCGATCTCACGAAATTGTCATCTGCAACGGGGCTGCGTTGGCTTTGCCGTTGCAGGGCCGTGGTGATCTGACGATGCCTTTGGATGGCGACTGTCGGTTCAGAACAGGGCGGCGTTGATCCACAGATGGCTGAAGATTGCGGCGATGTAGCCCAGCGCCACCGCCCATGTCCATTTCAGGTGGCTGGAAAAGCTGTAGACCCCGCGCGCCTGCCCCATCAGGGCGACCCCGGCTGCCGAGCCGATTGCCAACAGCGATCCGCCGGTGCCGCAGGTCAGGGTGATCAGCAGCCATTGGCCATCTGACATGGGCGGGTCCATGGTCAGGACGGCGAACATCAGCGGGATGTTGTCTACCACCGCCGAGAGGGCGCCGATGATGACGTTGGCATAGGTGGGGCCAAGGCCGCCGAACAGCAGTTCAGACGCGAAAGACAGATAGCCCAGCACGCCAAGGCCGCCGACGGCAAAGATGATGCCGAAGAAGAAGAACAGCGTATCCCATTCGACCCGCTGCACCTGATGGAAACTGTCCAGCACCATATCGGAGTCCGACCGCCGGAAGCCCTGCCGCGACAGGTAATAGGCGTACATCTGCAACAGCCCAAGCCCTAGCATCATGCCAAGGGCGGGGGGAAGGTTCAGGAAGTTCTTGAACGACACGGCAAGGCCGATGGACAGCGCAAACAGCACCACGACCCCCATCATCCCGGGTTTGCCGGACACCCGTTCCGGCATCGCCGTGGGTTTCAGGTTTGGCACCGCAAAGACCATGATCGCCGCAGGCACCAGCCAGTTCACCACCGATGGCACAAACAGCGCGAAGAATTCGAAGAACTCCAGCTTGCCCTTCTGCCAGACCATCAGCGTGGTGATATCGCCAAACGGCGAGAAGGCCCCGCCGGCGTTGGCGGCGACCACAAGTGAGACGCAGGACAAGGTTACAAAGCGCGGATTGCCCCGGCCGATGGCCATGACGACCGCGCCCATGATCAGGGCCGTGGTCATGTTGTCCAGCGCGGCGGACAGGAAGAACGACAGCACCCCGGTTAGCAGGAACAGCGCGCGAAATCCCAGGCCCAGACCGACCAGCTTTGCGCGCAACACCTCGAAGGTGCGGCGTTCCTCCATGGTGTTGACGTAGGTGATGGCGACGATGAGGAACAGGAACAGCTCGCCATATTCCTCGATCACATGCAGTGCGGCCTCATGCGCGGATTCGGGGTCGCCCGCCAGGGTGAAGGCCAACCCGATCAGCGCCCAGATCAGACCGGCGGCAACCATGACCGGTTTGGATTTGCGCATTTCGGTGGCTTCTTCGAACACCACGAGAACATAGGCGATCACGAAAATCGCCAAGGACAAGAGCCCCGTCCAATGGCCCGTCAGATCAAGTTCGGTCATTCCGCCCCCGGCATTCCAGTGCGATCACTTTGCCGCCTTGCCCCGCCTCGTCAAGGGACGATCAAGGTAGCATATCGGTATGGCATTGGTCCGATGCGGTGAAGCCACCCCTTTTATCGAATGGTCAAAATGCGCAGGCGCAGGGCGGGGCGGGCCTTGCCAGCCGCGTTCGGCGCATGCAAGGCTAGGCCGACCCCGACAAAGGTGGAGGCATTCTTGTGCAAACCCTGACCGACGCCCCCAAGACGCAGTTGCCGCAACTGAGCCATGTCCGAAACCCGGGGCTTCCCCTGGATCTGGACTGGGTTGCGGGCGTGCAGGCCAACACCTCTGCCATCGAACGGCGGGCGGCCAGTCTGGGCGGGCGGCGGTCGGTGAAGAAAGAGTTTCAGGCGGCCTGGCTGTTGAAGGCGATCTCGTTGATCGACCTGACCACGCTATCAGGCGATGACACCGAGGGCCGCGTGCAGCGGCTGTGCGCCAAGGCGCGTCAGCCAGTGGCGCCCTGGATGCTGGACCGGCTGGGTCTGGACGGGCTGACCACCGGGGCCGTCTGCGTGTATCACGAGATGGTGGAAACGGCCGTTCGCGCGCTGGAAGGGACGAATATTCCGGTGGCTGCCGTGTCTACCGGCTTTCCAGCGGGGCTGTCGCCCTATCGGTTGCGCATCGCCGAGATTGGCGAAAGCGTGAAGGCCGGGGCGCAGGAAATCGACATCGTGATTTCGCGCCGCCATGTGCTGACCGGCAACTGGCAGGCGCTGTATGATGAGACGCGCGAAATGCGGGCCGCCTGCGGCGAGGCGCATATGAAGGCGATTCTGGCGACGGGCGAATTGGGCACCTTGCGCAACGTGGCGCGCGCCAGTCTGGTGTGCATGATGGCAGGGGCGGATTTCATCAAGACCTCAACCGGGAAAGAGGCCGTCAATGCCACGCTGCCGGTGACATTGACGATGATCCGCTGCATCCGCGACTATCAGGACCGCACCGGCATCAAGGTGGGCTACAAGCCTGCGGGCGGGATTTCCAAGGCCAAGGATGCGCTGCTGTATCTGGCATTGATGAAGGATGAGCTGGGGCATCCGTGGTTGCAGCCCGACCTGTTCCGTTTTGGGGCGTCATCGCTGTTGGGCGACATAGAGCGGCAGTTGGAACACTATCTGACCGGGCATTATTCGGCGGCAAACCGCCATGCGATGGGATAAACGGGCCGGGTAGAGGGGCGCTGCCCCTCGGCGCGTGCCGCGCCTCACCCCGGAGTATTTGGGCCAATGTGAATGAGGACAGGGATATGACAAACCCCACGGTGCGCGAGATCTTTGACAACATGGCCTATGGCCCGGCGCCGGAAAGCAATGCCGAGGTGCTTGCCTGGCTGGGCCGCCACAAAACGCGCTTCGGACATTGGATCGACGGGGCGTTTACCGCGCCGGGGGAAGTGTTTGAAACCCGCAACCCGGCGACGGGGGTGGTTCTGGCCGAGGTGACGCAAGGCACGGCTGCGGATATTGACCGCGCGGTTGCGGCGGCGCGGCGGGCGCAGGTGAAATGGGCAAGGACACCGGGACATGCGCGGGCGAAGGTGCTGTATGCTCTGGCGCGGCTGGTGCAAAAACATGCGCGGCTGCTGGCGGTTCTGGAAACCATGGACAACGGCAAGCCCATCCGTGAGGCGCGCGATATCGATGTGCCGCTGGTGGCGCGGCATTTCTATTATCATGCCGGGTTGGCGCAGTTGCTGGCCAGCGAACAGCCGGGGATGGAGCCGCTGGGCGTCTGCGGCGCGGTGATCCCGTGGAACTTTCCGCTGCTGATGCTGGCGTGGAAGGTGGCGCCTGCGCTGGCGGCGGGCAACACGGTTGTGCTGAAGCCTGCGGAATACACGCCGCTGACGGCGCTGCTGTTTGCCGAACTGACCCGCGAGGCCGGGCTGCCGAGGGGTGTGT
>CAMFLG010000046.1 GCA_945957495.1 uncultured Pseudorhodobacter sp.
TCTGGTCAACACCGCATCCGAAGAACGGCTGGCCGACATCCTGTATCATTTTGGCGAGGAACGCGCCTCGCGCCGCATCGCCAAGGCGATTGTCGAGGCGAGGGCTCAGGCACCGATCACAACCACCCTGCGGCTGGCCGAAATCGTATCGAAATGCCTGCCGCGCCCGAAACCGGGTCAAAGCCACCCGGCGACCCGCAGCTTTCAGGCGCTGCGCATTGCGGTGAACGAAGAATTCAGCGAATTGGTTCAGGGCCTTGCCGCCGCCGAACGCGCGCTAAAGCCTGGCGGTCTGTTGGCTGTTGTCACCTTTCATTCGCTGGAAGACCGCATCGTCAAGCGGTTCTTTCAGGCTGCGGCGGGGGAAGAGCCCAATTCGAACCGCTATGCCCCGGTCAAATCCTCGACCACGGCGCGGTTTGATCTGATCACCCGCAAGGCGGTCGGCCCTGACGAGGATGAACTGGCCGAAAACCCGCGCGCGCGCTCGGCCAAGCTGCGGGTGGCCCGCCGCACCGCCGCCCCCGCCAAAGCCATCGACGGCCGCGACCTGGACGCGCCGGATCTGCCGCAATCTCCTGCCCGAAAAGGACGCCGCTAGCCCATGCGCCCCGTGCTTTACGTCTTTTCCTTCCTTGCCGTGCTGGCCCTGGGCTTTTGGGCCTACCGTGAGAACTATGCCACGCAGGCCGCGCAGCGCGAGGTCGAGGCGTTGCAGGATGAAATCGCCGGTATCCGCGAAAGCCTGACCATTCAGCGCGCCGAATGGGCCTATCTGAACCGCCCCGACCGGCTGCGCGATCTGGCGACGATCAACTTTGACCGGCTGGGCCTGTTGCCGATGCAGCCGTCGCAGTTCGGCACGGCCGAGCAGGTGGCCTTCCCGCCGCCGCCGGTCAACAATGTGGTGCTGGGCCTGACCATCGAACAGCCGCAGTCGATCTCTGGAACCCTTGCTACAGAAGGGGCGCAAACGCCATGACCCGTGTTCCGCTGCGCCCGCTGGCCCGTATCCTTGACGCCCGCGCAAAGGGCGAAAACCCCGACGCGATCGAACGCGAAAACCTGCGACTGCGTCATGAACAGATCCGCGACAAATCGCGGGGCAGGGCGCAGGCGCGTCTGGTGTTTCTGGCGCTGTGCTTCTTTTCGGCCTTTTCCACCATCGGCGCCCGCATGGGCACGCTGGCCGCCTCTGAACCGGTAGAGCCGCGCACCGCCTCGAACGGGGCCGAGATCGAAGCGTCACGCGCCGATATCCTGGATCGCAACGGCCGCATCCTTGCCACCAACATGCTGACCCATGCTTTGTATGTGCAGACCCGTGATCTGGTCGATCCGGCGCGGGTGGCGCATGAGCTGTCGGTGATCTTCCCCGAGCTGAACGAAGCCGACCTTTTGCGCCGCTTTACCGATGGCCGCAGTTTCCTGTGGGTGCGCAAGGTGCTGTCGCCCGAACAGATGCAGCAAGTGCATGAAATCGGCGATCCGGGGCTTTTTTTCGGCCCGCGCGAGATGCGGCTTTACCCCAACGGCACCTTGGCCGCGCATGTGCTGGGCGGCACCTCCTTCGGGGCCGAGGGCGTGGACAGCGCCGAAGTCATAGGTATGGCGGGGATCGAGAAGTTCGAGGATAACCGCCTGCGCGACCCCGCTCAGGCCGGCACGCCGCTGGTGACATCGCTTGACGTGACCGTGCAGGCCGCGGTCGAGGAAGTGCTGCGCGCCGGAACCATCATGATGAATGCCAAGGGCGGTGCCGCCATCCTGATGGATGTCAAAACCGGCGAGATCGTCAGCCTTGCCGCCTATCCCACCTTTGATCCCAACGACCGCCCCGCCAACCCGACCAGTGGTGATCCCTCGGACAGCCCGCTGTTCAACCGCGCGGTGCAGGGCATTTATGAACTCGGCTCGACCTTCAAGATCTTTGCCGCCTCGCAGGCGATCGACCTTGGCCTTGTCACGCCGGAAACCCTGGTCGACGCCAATGCGCCGATGCGCTACGGCAAATTCCTGATCAAGGAGTTCGAAAACCACAACTATGGCCCGTTGCTGTCGGTGGCCGATGTCATCGCCAAATCCTCCAACGTCGGCACGGCCCATATCGCCATGATGATCGGTGGCGAACGCCAGCAGGCGTTTCTGAAATCACTGGGCCTGTTCGATGCCTCGCCGGTGGAACTGGTCGAGGCGAAATGGGCCAAACCGCTGCGTCCCGAACGGTGGCCCGAAATCGTTACCATCACCGCCGCCTATGGCCACGGCGTCTCTGGCAGCCCGCTGAACCTTGCAACCGCCTATTCCACCATTGCCAATGGCGGCATCAAGGTGACGCCGACGCTGCTGAAACGCACAGAGCCGATGGAAGGCGAACGGGTGATGAAGGAAACCACCGCGCATCTGGCGGTGGCGATGATGCGTCGCGTTGTCACCGAAGGCACCGCCAGCCTGGGCGATGTGCCCGGCTATGCGGTGGCGGGCAAGACGGGCACGGCGGAAAAGACCAAGAAGGGCGGCGGCTATATCCGTGACAAGGTGGTCAACACCTTTGCCTGTGTGTTCCCGGCCAATGACCCGAAATATGTGCTGGTGGTGACGCTGGACGAACCGGTTGAAACCACTGGTCCGAAACCGCGCCGCACCGCCGGTTGGACGGCCGTTCCCGTGGCCGCCGAAATCATCCGCCGCGCCGCACCGCTGTTGGGAATGCGGCCGCAGGTTGAAGCCGCCACGCTGGATGGGCTAACAGCCGTCAAGAATTGAAGCTTGCTGAAGGATCGGCAGATGGCGGAACGGCCAAAAACAGTATCGACGCTTGGCCTGACCGCCCGCAACGGACGTGACCCGCAGCTTGCCGGGCTGACGGTGGACAGCCGCGCGGTAAAGCCGGGCTTTCTGTTTGCGGCCCTGCCCGGCACGCATGTGCATGGTGCAAGCTATATAGCCACCGCCCTTGCCCAAGGCGCCGCCGCGATTCTGACCGATGCCGCAGGCGTGCGCCTTGCCGCCGACGCGCTGGCGGGCTCGGAGGCCGCACTGATCGTGGCCGAAGACCCGCGCGAGGCGCTGGCCCGTGCCGCGGCCCTGTGGTTTGGCGCCCAGCCTGCCACCATGGTTGCCGTCACCGGCACCAATGGCAAAACCTCGGTCGCCACCTTCACCCGGCAAATCTGGACGCAGTTGGGTCATGCCGCCATCAATATCGGCACCACGGGTGTTGAGGGGGCCTGGACCGCGCCCTCGGCCCATACCACGCCCGACGCGATCACCCTGCAACGCATGTTGGCCAGCGCCGCCGCCGAAGGCGTTACCCATGCCGCGATGGAGGCCTCATCGCATGGGCTGGATCAGCGCCGCATGGATGGCGTGCGCCTGAAGGCCGCGGGCTTTACCAACTTCACCCAAGACCACCTTGATTATCACCACACGTTCGAAGCCTATTTCGCCGCGAAAGCCGCGTTGTTCGACCGGATTCTGCCCGAAGACGGCACGGCCGTGATCAATATGGACGATCCCAAGGGCAATGACATGGCAATGATCGCCGTGGCGCGCGGGCAAAAGCTGATCTCGGTCGGGCAGGGTGCGGGCTGCGATCTGCGCATTCTGGGTCAGCGCTTTGACGCAAAGGGTCAGGATCTGCGTTTTGAATGGAAAGGCGTGGCCCATCAGGTGCGTCTCAACCTGATCGGCGGATTTCAGGGCGAAAACGTGGCCTTGGCGGCGGGTCTTGTGATCGGCGCGGGCGAAGCACCCCGCGATGTCTTTGCCACGCTGCCGCAGTTGACGGGGGTGCGCGGGCGGATGCAGCTGGCCGGCACGCGGCAGAACGGCGCCTCGGTTTTTGTCGATTACGCCCATACGCCTGATGCCATTGCCACCGCGCTGAAGGCGCTGCGCCCGCATGTGATGGGGCGCATCATCATCGTCTTTGGCGCAGGCGGCGACCGTGACACCACCAAACGCCCGCTGATGGGGGCCGCCGCACGCGAAAATGCCGATGTGCTGTTCGTGACCGATGACAACCCCCGCTCGGAAGACCCGGCCACGATCCGCGCCGCCATCATGGCCGCCTGCCCCGAGGCGAACGAGGTTGGCGACCGTGCCGAGGCGATCTTGCGCGGCGTCGATGCGCTGCAACCCGGTGACGCGTTGCTGATCGCGGGCAAGGGGCATGAATCCGGGCAGATCATCAAGGGCGATGTCTACCCCTTTGACGATGTGGAACAGGCCTCTGTCGCCGTTGCCGCACTGGATGGACTGATATGACCGCGCTTTGGACCGCCGCCGACGCCACCGCCGCAACGCAAGGGCGCAGCACCACCGATTGGCAGGCGGGCGGCGTGTCGATCGACACCCGCACGCTGCAACCCGGCGATCTGTTCGTGGCGCTGAAAGACATCCGCGACGGCCATGATTTTGTGGCGCAGGCGCTGGCCAAGGGTGCTGCGGCGGCGATGGTCAGCCATGTTCCCGAAGGTGTTGCGGCAGATGCGCCGCTGCTGATCGTCGATGACGTTCTGGCGGCACTGGGGCGGCTTGGCTGCGCGGCGCGCGCCCGCACCCGCGCCCGGGTGATCGGCGTGACGGGGTCGGTCGGCAAAACCTCGACCAAGGAAATGCTGCGCGTCATGCTGTCGGGTCAGGGCCGCGTTCACGCCGCCGAGGCAAGCTATAACAACCATTGGGGCGTGCCTCTGACGCTGGCGCGCATGCCCGTTGATACCGATTTCGCGGTGATCGAGATCGGCATGAACCACCCCGGCGAAATCGCGCCGCTGGCCCGCATGGCCGATCTGGACGTGGCCCTGATCACCACCGTCGCCGCCGCCCATCTGGAGGCGTTCGCCTCGCTTGACGGCATCGCCACCGAAAAGGCCGCGATCATGGACGGCTTGCGCCCCGGTGGCACAGCCGTGCTGCCCGCCGATCTGCCCGTCTCGCCGACCCTTTTGGCCAAGGCCGCCAAGGTGGGCGCCAAGACCCTGACCTTCGGCGCCGCCGCAACCGCCGACTACCGCCTGACCAGCGTCAAGATCTGTGACAGCGCAACCGTCGCTCAAGCCACCCGCCAAGGCACGCCCACGCTGTTCAAGGTGCTGTCCCCCGGCCGCCATTTCGTGGCCAACGGGCTGGGCGCCCTTGCCGTGGCCGATGCGCTGGGGTTGGATCCGATGATCGCCGCGTCCGATCTTGGCCGCTGGCAACCCCCGCCCGGGCGCGGTGCCCGCGAACATATCACGCTTGATATCGTTGAAGAAACCACATTCGACCTGATCGACGATGCCTTCAACGCCAACCCCGCCTCGATGGCCGCCGCGCTGGATGTGCTGATCGCCGCCCAGCCCAAGGACGGCACCGGTCGCGTGGGCCGCGGTCGCCGCATCGCGATCTTGGGCGATATGCTGGAACTCGGCCCCACCGAGATTGATCTGCACAAGGCCATCGCCCAACACCCCGGCCTTGACGCCATCGACATCATCCACTGCGTCGGTCCCCGCATGCGCATGCTGTGGTACGACCTGCCGCGCAGCCAGCGCGGGGAATGGGCCGAAACCGCCACCCAGCTGACCGGCAAGGCCCGCAGCCTTGTCGACGCGGGCGACGTGGTTCTGGTCAAAGGCTCCAAGGGCATAAAAGTCAGTCTGATCGTTGACGCCCTGCGGAAATTGGGCCAATCAGCGCCCGGCGCGCAACAGGGAGAAGCGTAATGTTCTATTGGCTGACCGAATTCTCCTCTGGGGGCGACTTTTTCAACCTGTTCCGCTATATCACCTTCCGGGCGGGCATGGCCTTTGCGACGGCGCTGATCTTTGGCTTTCTGTTCGGCCGCCCGCTGATCGACCTTCTGCGCCGCAAACAGGGCAAGGGGCAGCCGATCCGCGACGATGGTCCGCAAAGCCACTTTGCCAAGGCCGGAACCCCCACCATGGGCGGCTTGCTGATCCTGTCGGCACTGCTGGTGTCTACCCTGATGTGGGCGCGGCTGGACAACCCCTATGTCTGGATCGTGGTGCTGGTCACGGTTGCCTTCGGCCTGATCGGCTTTGCCGACGATTACGCCAAAGTCACCAAGCAGAACACCAAGGGCGTCTCGTCGCGCATCCGCTTTGGCGCGGGACTGGCCATCGCCGGGCTTGCCGCCTATGCCGCCGCCGCCTTCCATCCGGCGGATCTGACCAACCAACTGGCCGTGCCCCTGTTCAAGAACACCCTGATCAACCTGTCGATCTTTTTCGTGCCCTTCGGCATGATCGTCATTGTCGGCGCGGCCAATGCGGTGAACCTGACCGACGGTCTGGACGGGCTTGCCATCATGCCGGTGATGATCGCCGGGGCCACCCTGGGCGTGATTTCCTATGTCGTCGGCAACTTTAACTTCGCCGAATATCTGGGTGTCCATTTCGTTCCCGGCACCGGTGAACTGCTGGTCTTTACTGCCGCGCTGTTTGGCGGGGGCCTGGGATTCCTGTGGTACAACGCCCCGCCCGCCGCCGTCTTCATGGGCGATACCGGCAGCCTTGCGCTGGGCGGTGCCCTTGGCGCCATCGCCGTCTGCACCAAGCATGAAATCGTGCTGGCCATCGTCGGCGGCCTGTTCGTGGTCGAGGCGCTGTCGGTGATCATTCAGGTGCTGTACTTCAAACGCACCGGCAAGCGTGTGTTCCTGATGGCCCCGATCCACCACCATTTCGAAAAGAAGGGCTGGGCAGAGCCGCAAATCGTCATCCGGTTTTGGATCATCTCGCTGATCCTGGCGATGGTTGGCCTTGCCACGCTGAAGGTGCGCTAAGGCCGCGCGTCCGGTTGCCTTGACCGGACGGCCCTTCCGGCTTCACATTGGCAAAAATACTCCACGGGGGGCGCCGCAATGAAATTGCGGCGTGGGGGTGTGAAACCTCCAGCGTCCTTGATCAAAGGCATTGCCATGCAAGACCTGCACAGCCTGACCGCCACCGAAATGCGTGCAGCCCTGGCGCGGGGCGAAACCACCGCCCGCGCCCTGACCGAGGCCACGCTTGGCCGGATCAACGCAGAAAACCCCCGCTTTAATGCCATTGTGCAGCGCTGCGATGATCAGGCGCTTGCCGCCGCCGATGCCGTCGATCAGGCTTTGGCACGGGGGCAGGATCCCGGGCCGTTGGCGGGGGTGCCCGTCACCATCAAGGTCAACGTCGATCAGGCGGGTTTTGCCACCACCAACGGCCTGCGCCTGCAAGAAAACCTGATCGCTGCCACGGATAGCCCCGTCGTCGCCAACCTGCGCCGTGCTGGCGCGATCATCATCGGTCGCACCAACACCCCGGCGTTTTCCTTGCGCTGGTTCACCCGCAATCAGATCCACGGTGCGACGATCAACCCGGTGAACCCGGCGCTGACAGCCGGCGGTTCCTCTGGCGGCGCGGCGGCGGCGGTGGCCGTCGGCATGGGGGCCATTGGCCATGGCACCGATATTGCCGGTTCGATCCGCTATCCGGCCTATGCCTGCGGTGTGCATGGGTTGCGCCCCTCGCTCGGTCGGGTGCCCGCGTTCAACGCCTCTGGCCCCGATCGGATGATCGGCGCGCAGTTGATGGCGGTGTCCGGCCCCATCGCCCGATCCATCCCCGATCTGCGGCTGGCGCTGCACGCGATGGCTGCCCGCGATATCCGCGATCCGTGGTGGGTGCCCGCGCCGCTGATTGGCCCGGATGTGCCGCGCCGTCTGGCGCTTTGCCTTGAACCCGAAGGCATGGTGGTGGACCCCGCGATCAAATCCGCCCTGCGTGCCGCCGCGGCCAAAGCCGCCGCCGCTGGCTGGCAGGTGGCAGAGGTGGCCATTCCGCCGCTACGCGAGGCTGTGGCGTTGCAACTGCAACTGTGGCTGGCCGAAATGCGCCGCACCGGTGGCGCCGCGATCTATGCCGAGGGCGACCCGGATGCGATCTTCGTCTATGAAAATCTGGGTCGCCATGCGCCGGAAACCGATCTGAACGGCTTCATGGACCTGTTTTCCGCCCGATCCCGTCTTGTGCGGCTGTGGCGGGCGTTCTTTGCCGAATATCCGGTGCTTTTGTGCCCCGTCTCGGGCGAGTTGCCCTTTGCCGACCACCGCGACACCGCCTCGCAGGCCGATTTCGATGCGGTGATCGAGGCGCAAACCCCGCAGATCGGCTTGCCGCTGATGGGCCTGCCCGGGCTGACTGTGACAACCGGCGCGGTGGCGGGCACGCCCGTCGGCGTGCAACTGGTGGCCGATCAGTTCCGCGAGGATCTGTTGCTGGACTTGGGCGATGTGATTGGCGCGACCATCCCTGTGGTCGGCTAATCTGACGCAAAGGTTAAGCCTTTGTAAACAGGTCATTGTAACGCATTGATTTAATGAAACTAAGCCTATGTCGCACGCGTGCGACAATCCCGGCTTGCCGCCCCGGCCCGCCGGGGGCATTCTGCGCCCGAAGGACGAAAAGGGGACGACCATGATTCCAGTGAAGGGCTATGAGGGCGCGAAAGTCGCCGTTCTGGGGCTGGGCCGGTCCGGCCTCGCCACCGCCCGCGCCCTGCTGGCAGGCGGGGCGGACCCCTTGCTGTGGGATGACAGCCCCGAAGCCCGCAGCAAGGCCGAGGCTGAGGGGTTCACATGCACCGACCTGACCCGCGCCGGGGCGTTTGACGGGGTGAAGGCCCTTATCGTCTCACCCGGCATCCCGCATCTTTACCCCAGCCCCAACAAGGTCATCGCCCGCGCGCTGGAGGCGGGCCTGCCGGTGGACAACGATATCGGCCTGTTCTTCCGCAGCTTTGCCGGGCCGGAGTGGGACGATTTCGAAACCACCCCCCGCGTGGTCTGCATCACCGGATCAAACGGGAAATCCACCACGACCGCGCTGATCCATCATATCCTGGCCGAGGTGGGCCGCCCCACCCAGATGGCCGGCAACATCGGCCGCGGCGTGCTGGATATCGACCCGGCCGAGGATGGTGAGGTGGTGGTGCTGGAACTGTCCTCCTATCAGACCGACCTCGCCCGCGCGCTGACCCCTGATATCGCGGTGTTCACCAACCTCTCGCCCGACCATCTGGACCGCCACGCCGGGATCGGCGGCTATTTCGCAGCCAAGCGGCGCCTGTTTGCGGAGGGCGGGCCGGACCGGGCCGTGGTGGGCGTGGACGAGGTGGAGGGGCGGTTTCTGGCGAACCAATTGTCCGAGGGGCCGCAGGACGACCGGGTGATCCGGGTGTCGTCGGGAACCAAACTGGAGGGGTTCGGATGGTCTGTCTTTGCCCGCAAGGGGTTCCTGGCAGAATGGCGGCGGGGCAAGCAGGTGGCGTCGATTGATCTGCGCGAAGTGGCGGGTCTGCCGGGGGCGCATAATCATCAGAATGCCTGCGCGGCCTATGCGGTCTGTCGCAGTTTGGGGATCGGGCCGAAGATGATCGAGGGCGCGCTGCATTCATTTGCAGGCCTGCCGCACCGCAGCCAGTTGGTGGCAGAGCGGGCCGGGGTGAAGTTCATCAACGACAGCAAGGCCACCAATGTGGATTCGGCGGCGAAGGCGTTGCAGGCCTTTGCGAAGATCCGCTGGATTGCGGGGGGGATGGGGAAGGAAGGCGGGATTGCCGCGCTGCAGCCGTTCCTGGGGTCGGTTGTGAAGGCCTATCTGATCGGGCATTCGGCGCGCGAATTTGCGCTGCAGATCGGCGACACCCCGCATGAGATTTGCGAGACGATGGAGCGGGCCGTCGCACGGGCGGCGGAAGAGGCGGAGGCGGGCGAGGTGGTGTTGCTGGCCCCGGCGGCGGCCTCGTTCGATCAGTATCCGAACTTTGAAAAGCGGGGCGACGATTTCGCTGCCCGGGTGAAGGCGCTGCCGGGCATGTGAATGTCGCACATGTGCGACATTTGAAAATCATGTGTTTGCAGTGGCTTATATGGTTAATCGGATGTTGATGGCCTGAAGCCTTGGGGAAATATGGCTGCCAAGGGCTATCGTTGCATGTGGAAAAGAGGGGGCGTTTCGCCCCCCCCGCACAATGTTACAAAATGTGGCCCCCCCCACAGTATTTTAGCCCAAGTGAAGCAAAAATTATTAAAAATTTTCGGAACGCCGGGCTGCTTGCCTGATTGTTGCGACGGGGTGGCGTTCGGGCCGCAGGCGGGCCAAAGCACAGGCCCCCGCCAAAGGGGCGAGGGCCAGAGATCGAGGCTAGTTTCGGATCATTCCGCCGTTAGCAGCGGCGGTTTTTGTCCGGTGAGGCGGGGCTTTTGCGGCTCTTCATAGCTGAGCGCGAGTTCGCCGTCCTTGACGCCGACATGAACGGTGCCGCCCTTGGTCAGCTTGCCGAACAAAAGCTCCTCTGCCAGCGGTTTCTTGATGTATTCCTGGATCACGCGGCCCAAGGGACGCGCGCCCATCTTGTCATCATAGCCCTTGTCGCCCAGCCACGCGGCGGCCTCGGGGGCGAGGTCGATGTGAACGTTGCGGTCCAGCAGTTGTGCCTCAAGCTGCAGGACGAACTTGGTCACAACCTCCATGATCACCTCTTTCGAGAGAGGCGCAAAGGAAATCACCGCATCCAGACGGTTGCGGAATTCCGGCGTGAAGGTGCGTTCGATGGCGGCGGTATCCTCGCCCGTGCGACGTTCACGACCAAAGCCGATGGCGGATTTCGACTGTTCCATCGCGCCCGCGTTCGAGGTCATGATCAGGATCACATTGCGGAAATCGACGGTGCGGCCGTTATGGTCGGTGAGTTTGCCGTGGTCCATCACCTGCAACAGGATGTTGTAGACATCCGGGTGCGCCTTTTCCATTTCATCGAGCAGCAGCACGCAATGCGGGTGCTGATCGACGCCATCGGTCAGCATGCCGCCCTGATCGAAGCCGACATAGCCGGGCGGTGCGCCGATCAGGCGGGAAACCGCGTGTTTCTCCATGTATTCCGACATATCGAAGCGCAGGAGTTCCACGCCAAGGCTGAGCGCGAGCTGTTTGGCCACCTCGGTCTTGCCCACACCGGTTGGCCCGGCGAAAAGGTAGTTGCCGATAGGCTTTTCGGGTTCGCGCAGGCCCGCGCGGGCGAGTTTGATCGCCGAACACAGCGCCTCTACCGCCTTGTCCTGGCCAAAGACCACGCGTTTGAGGGTCTTTTCCAGATCGCGCAGGGTTTCGGCATCGTCCTTGCTGACCGATTTCGCCGGGATCCGGGCGATCTTGGCAACGACAGCCTCAATCTCTTTCACGCCCAGCGATTTGCGGCGCTTGCCTTCGGTCAGAAGATGTTGCGCGGCGCCCGCCTCGTCAATCACGTCGATGGCCGAATCCGGCAGTTTGCGGTCGTGGATATAGCGCGCGGCGAGTTCCACGGCGGATTTGATCGCATCATTGGTGTAGCGCAGATCGTGGTGTTCTTCGAAATGCGGCTTCAGCCCCATCAGGATCTTGATGGCGTCGGGCACGGAAGGTTCATTCACGTCGATCTTCTGAAAGCGGCGCGACAGGGCGCGGTCTTTTTCGAAGTGCTGGCGGAATTCCTTGTAGGTGGTCGAGCCCATGCAACGCAGTTTGCCGCCCTGCAACGCGGGTTTCAGCAGGTTGGAGGCATCCATGGCGCCGCCAGAGGTGGCACCGGCACCGATGACGGTGTGAATTTCGTCGATGAAAAGGATGGCGTCGGGATGATCCTCCATCTCTTTCACGACGGCTTTGAGGCGTTCTTCGAAATCGCCGCGATAGCGGGTGCCTGCCAGAAGCGCGCCCATGTCGAGCGAGAAGATCGTGGCATGCGCCAGAAC
>CAMFLG010000047.1 GCA_945957495.1 uncultured Pseudorhodobacter sp.
TGCCGAAGGGGCGGCGTTGATGACGCAGACCACTTCGGAATATCTTTTGTTCCACGGCATGCTGGATCTTTTGCCGAACGGCCCGATGATCGCGCTTGCACAGGCGCATATGCAGGCCCGCCCGCCGGTCTGGACCGCGGCAGAGCAGGCCTTTGCCAAGGGTTGCCAAAAGGAAATGGACTTGCCAGAGACCGGGATGGCGACCGGGGTTCTGCCCGCTTTTGGCGCGGTTCGGGTGGGCGGCGGCACCGATGTGGGCGACGTCAGCTGGATCACGCCGGTCGGCATCTTCGGCTGGCCCAGTTTTGGCCTGGGCACCTCGTTGCACACCTGGGCGGTGACGGCCTGCGGCGGCATGTCGATCGGCGACCGCGCCTCATTGGACAGCGCGCGGATCCTTGCGGGCATGGGTTTTGATCTGATGACCAATGCCGACCTGCGCGCGGCGGCCAAGGCCGATCTGCAGGCGCGGCGCGGCGGTGTTGCCTATGCGCCGATCCTGCCCGCAGACCGCACGACGCCATTGCGCCTGCCGTCCTGGCTGCACAAGGCGCCGGGTGAGGAATACGTTTCGCTGGAAACCGCGGGCTGACCCTAGCGAAACAGCGCGATCAGCAGCTTTGACAACCGCTTCACCCGCCCGCCATAGGGTGGGAACAGCAGGAAAAGCAGGCTGAACCGGTTGGTCATCACCGCCTTTTCGTGGCTGAACGCTCGAAAGCCCGCCAGACCATGCGCCGACCCCTGCCCAGAATTGCCAACACCGCCAAACGGCAGGTTCGGGTGAATGAAGGGCATCACCACCAGATTGACCCCGACCGAGCCCGAGGATGTCTCAGCCACAATCCGATCCGCCACCCGCGCCTTTTCAAAAACATACAGCGCCAAGGGCTTTTCGCCGCGATTGATCCGGGCGATCACTTCGGCCAGATCGGCAAAGGGGATGATCGGCAACACCGGGCCAAAGATCTCTTCCTGACTGATCGCCATCGCCTCGGTGGTTTTCACCAAAACGGTTGGCGCAAGAAAGCGGGTCGCGGCGTCGCGTTCGCCTCCTGCAATCACTTCGGCCCCGTCGGCCACCGCCGCATCCAGCAATCCCGTCACGCGCTGCCAGTTGCGTGCATTCACCACACGTCCAAAGTCCGGCGATGTCCCGGGATTGCGCCCGAACAACCGTACAACTTCGGCGCGCAGCGCGGTTGTGAAGGCCGCCTCGACGCTTTCATGCACAAAAACATGATCCGGCGCGACGCAGGTTTGCCCGGTGTTGAAGAATTTGCCCCAAGCCACCCATTTCGCGGCCTTCGCCAAATCCGCCCCCGGCCCGATGATCACCGGGGACTTCCCGCCCAATTCCAGCGTCACAGAAGCCAGGGTCTTGGCCGCCGCCGCCATCACGATCTTGCCGACTTTTGGGCTGCCAGTGAAAAAGATGTGGTCAAAGGGCAATGCCAGCAGCGTCCCCGTCACCTCGACCCCGCCCTCTACCACCTGCACCAGTTCCGGCGGAAATAGGTCTGCCAGCATCCGCGCCATCAGAGCAGATGAGGCCGGTGCCAGTTCCGAGGGCTTGACCACCACGGAATTGCCCGCAGCCAGGGCCGATGCCAACGGCCCAAGTGTCAGAAGAAACGGGAAATTCCACGCGCCGATGACCAAACAAACGCCGCGCGGCTCTGCCACAACCTTTGCCGACGTGCCCAGCATCCCCAAAGACGGCCAGACCCGCCGTGGCCGCATCCAGCCCCGCAATTGTTTGCGGGTATGGCCGATCTCTTGCACCAGGGGCATGACGTCGATGACCAGCGTTTCCGTCAAGGGCCGGTTGAAATCGGCGGCAATGGCGGCTGCGATTTCATCTTGCCGCGCAATCACCGCGTCGCGCAGCGCAATCAGCGCGGCACGCCGTTCCTTCAGGCCAAAGCCAAGCCGCCGCTGCGGCGAATACCGGGTTTGCGCCGCAAAGATCGCGGCCGGGTCATGCTGTTCCATCCCCGCATCAGAAACCCAGCCGGGCCACAAAGCAAGAGCGACGCAGGGTCAAACGGCGGATTGCACCGCAACCACAATGTCGTCCACCACCTGACGCAGCAGCACCTCGTCCTCACATTCCGCCATCACCCGGATCAGCGGCTCTGTGCCCGACTTGCGGATCAGCAACCGGCCCTTGCCGACCAGAACATCCGACTTGGCGGCAATCACGGCCTTCACCAGATCAGAACTCAACGGCTCTTTCCCGGCGGCATAGCGGACATTCTTCAGCAATTGCGGCACGGTTTCGAACTGTCGTACAAGCGTACTGGCCGCCTGACCCGAGCGTGTCATCTCTGCCAGAAACTGCAGACCGGCAATCAGCCCGTCACCGGTGGTGGTGTAATCGGTCATCACGATATGGCCAGACTGTTCGCCGCCCAGATTATACCCGCCACGCCGCATCGCCTCGACCACATAGCGGTCGCCCACCGCCGTGCGTTCCAACCGCAGGCCACGCCGGGTCATGAACCGTTCCAACCCCAGATTTGACATCACCGTCGCCACCAGGGTGCCGCCCTGCAAGCGGCCCTCTTCGGCCCAGCGGCCCGCCAAAAGCGCCATGATCTGATCGCCGTCGGCCACGCGCCCGGTCTCGTCCAGAATCATCACCCGGTCGGCATCGCCATCCAGCGAAATCCCCACATGCGCACCATGCGCCACCACCGCCTCGGCCGCGGTCTGGGTATAGGTCGAGCCGCAGCGTTCGTTGATGTTCTTGCCATTCGGATTGACCCCGACCGGGATCACCTCGGCGCCAAGTTCCCACAGCACCTCGGGGGCCGCCCGATAGGCGGCGCCATTGGCGCAATCAATCACCACCTTCAACCCGTCCAGCCGCAACCCGGACGGAAACGTGGTCTTGGCATATTCGCCATAGCGGCCAACGGCGTTTTCCACCCGCTTGGCACGGCCGATGTTTTCCGGCTGCGCCAGGGCGACCTCACCGTCCAGAATCGCCTCAATCTCGGCTTCGGCGGCATCTGACAGCTTGAACCCGTCCGGGCCAAAGAACTTGATGCCATTGTCCTGATGCGGGTTATGCGAGGCGGAAATCATCACCCCCAGATCGGCGCGCATCGACCGGGTCAGGAACCCCACCGCAGGCGTGGGCACCGGCCCCAACAGCAGCACGTTCATTCCGGTAGAGGTCAACCCCGCCGTCAGTGCGTTTTCCAGCATGTAGCCAGAAAGCCGCGTGTCCTTGCCAATCACCACCCGCTGCGCCGAACTGCCATCGCGGCGAAAGAACCGCCCCGCCGCCGCCCCCAGCCGCAACGCCATTTCCGCCGTCATCGGATAGGTATTGGCCTGGCCCCGCACGCCATCGGTGCCAAAAAGTTTCCGGCTCATGCTGCGCCCCCTGTTGTTGCGGCCTGCCAAAGCGCCAAAGCCTGCCGGGTTTCGGCCACATCGTGGACCCGGATCATCTGCATTCCCTGCGCCACCCCGGCCAAGGCAACCGCCAAAGAGCCCGGCGTGCGCCGGGCGGCATCGGCCTCGGCCCCGATGGTGCCGATAAAGCGTTTGCGCGATGCACCCAGCAGCACCGGCACGCCAAGATCGTGAAACAGCGATAGCCGCGCAAGCAGGGTCAGATTGTGCGCAAGCGTCTTGCCGAACCCGATTCCTGGATCAACTGCCAGATTCTGACGGGCAATGCCCGCCGCCTCTGCCGCAGCAAGCCGCGCCTTCAGCGCATCATAGACATCCAGCAGCACATCGTCATAGACCGGATCATCCTGCATCGTCTGCGGCGTCGCAATCGAATGCATCAGGATCACCGGGCACCCTTGCCTTGCCGCAAAACCCGCCATCGCGGGATCAAAGCTTAGCGCCGTCACATCATTCAGAATGCTGGCCCCGGCGGCAAAAGCCGCCTCGGCGACGGCGGCCTTGCGCGTATCAATCGAAATCGGCCCGTCAAGCCCGCCCGCGCGCAGGGCGGCGATCACTGGCGACGTGCGCGCGATCTCTTCGCTGGCCGCAACCTCCGCCGCACCGGGCCGGGTGCTTTCCCCGCCGATATCCAGAATATCCGCGCCACTGGCCATCTTGCGCGCCTGCATCAGCGCAGCCTCGGGCCGCAGGAACAAGCCCCCGTCCGAAAAACTGTCGGGCGTCACGTTCAGGATACCCATGATGCGTGGGCCGGCCATCGCCAGGCCGCCAAAATCCGGTCGCGGCGCCGACAAACGGTCGCGCTGTTCGGCGTCAAGATCCGCGGCCGGGACGATACGCGCAGGCTGGCCGCGCTGCAAAATCTCGACATGGGAAAACCAGCACCAGCCACCTGCCAAAGGCAAAGCCCCTGCGGGGCGGGCCGGATCAATCACGGGAATGGGGCGAATATAGATCATAGGGCTGTCGTAAGACGCAATTGCAGCCGACGGCAAGGGAAAGCGTCAGGCGTACTCCACAGGCACGCGGCTTCCTGCCGGAAGTGCAACATCCCCGTGAACGATCATCTTTTCGGCGGCCATCAACTCTGCCAGCCACAGCGCGAGTGCAACGGGCGCGCGGCTGTGCGGGCCGTCCACCGCGTCCAGCACCAGCTTTGACGGCGCCCAAACCACCATCTGCCCGCGCTTGATCGCCCAATCAATCTCTGTCCGGGTTGCCATCACCACACAGCGCGGGTCGCGTGCGGCCAAAGCCCAGGCGTTCTGCTCGATCGCCAGCATGTCGATCCGCCGCTGCGTCGGCCGGTGTCCGGTTTGCGGGCGCGGGAAATCCGGCAGGCCCACCGTCAGAATCACCGGCGCGCCCCCCTGCTGCAAAGCGTCCAGCCGTTTGGACAAATCGGCCGAGGCGATGGCGGCGGCGTCCAGAAATACCACCAACGGATGCACGGCGGCCTCGATCCCGTCCTTGTCCACCACCTTGACGGCAATTTCCGCCCGGCTGCGCACAATCTCGACACCCAGTTTGTAGGGCCCGACATCCAGCTTTTCGATGCGCACAAACACCCGCATCGCCTGCGGTTCCGCCAGAATCCGCTCTGCCAGCCGTTCTGCCAGCGTTTCCAGCAGGTTCAACCGCTCTGCCGCGAGTTCGGCGGCAATGGATTCGGTGATGCGGTCATAGGACAGAATGCGGTCCACATCGTCGTTCAACGGCTGCGGCGCGGGGCGAACCTCGACCACCACGTTGAACATCACGCGCTGGGTATGGCCACGCTCTTTCTGAAACGCGCCGATATCAACATCGACTATGTGATCGCGCAGCGAAATCCGATCACGCGGATCCGCCCCGGCCGAGGCGATCGAACGCTCTTCCGGATGGGCAAAGGCAAGGCCGATATCGCTGGTCATTTCGCCCCCCGAAAGGCAATCCCGTCTGCCAGCACCATAGTGCCAGACGCGCCCTGCCCCTAGTCCGAACCCGACCTCAAGCGCAAGCCCCCCGACCTAAAAGCCGGTCAGGGTTGGCGATAAAACATATGCGACCCGATAGAGGCCGTGCGCGGAAACCGGTTTGCCCAAGCGGGCCAGACGGTGCGGTTGTGGAAATAGGTGGCCCCACCCGTCAACCCACGCGGCGCGCCATCCAGCATCACGCGCGCAATCCGCCCCGCCGTCTCTGCCGCCTGAGGGTCAGCCATGGTATTCTTCGCGCCATCGCAGACGAAGGAAAACTGGCAGCTGCCGCCGCCACCCTGCTCGACCACACCGCAGACCGTGTTGGGGTAGCGCGGGCTGTCCACGCGGTTCAGAATGACTTCCGCCACCGCGAACTGGCCCTTTATGGTTTCGCCACGCGCCTCAAAGTACAGCGCCATTTTCAGGCAATTCCATTGCGCATCACCGGTCGCCGGTGGCTGGGCCGCAACCCAATCGGCGGTATAGCTGACAAGGATCGGCCCGGTCGATGGGTTGGCCTTCTTGGCCTTGGTGCCCAGAAGGGGTTTTGTTGCTGCCTTTGGGCCAACCGCCATCGCGGAAAGCCGGGCCTGCGGCACCGCATCTACGGTGTTGTATTCAGCGTCCAAAAGCGACGCAAATTGAGTTCCGATCAAAGAGGTCGGATCGTTTGAATGGCTCACCGTCACATCGGCGAAGGCCGCCCCACTAAGGACGCACAACGCCACAAGGGCATTCGTCCAAGCTTGGTGCAAGCGCATATGTCTGTCCCGGTCTGTTTCAACAGTGCCCCCAGGGTATGTCCCCGGCAAGCAAGCGACGCACCTAGACCAGGAAAAACCCGCGGTCTACCCATGTTGCAACATTGCAACATATATTGAGGGTGTTTGAGCGGATTTCCGCGCAAAATCTTAAGGCATTACATTCACTTCGGAATGCAAATCCATGATATTGCGTTTCATTTAGACTTATCCACACGATCTGCCAAGGCCAAATGTGCCGCCGCCAACCGCGCCAACGGTACACGATAGGGTGAACAAGAGACGTAATCGAACCCGGCCTTGCGGCAAAACGCGATTGATTCGGGGTTGCCGCCATGCTCGCCACAGATCGAAACCGTCAGGTCCGGCCGGGTCTTGCGCCCGCGTTCGCAGCCGATCAACAGCAACTCGCCAACACCGTCCACGTCCAGCGTGTGGAAGGGATCTTCCGGGAAAACCCCCTGCTGAACGTAGGTATTCATAAAGCGGCCGGCATCGTCTCGGCTAAGCCCATAGGTCATTTGCGTCAGGTCATTGGTGCCGAAAGACAGGAAAGAGGCATGCTGCGCAATCTCTCCGGCCCGCAGCGCCGCCCGTGGCGTTTCCACCATGACCCCAAGCTTGTATTCGAACTCCACGCCGGTTTTGGTGCGCACAGCCGCCGCAACCGCGTCGATGTGGCTTTTCACCAGTTCGACTTCGCGCTTGGCCGACACCAGCGGGATCATGATTTCGGGCACCACCGGCGCACCTTTACGGGCAACCTCGACCGTGGCCTCAAAGATCGCGCGCGCCTGCATGGCGTAAATCTCTGGCAGCACCACCCCCAGCCGAACGCCCCGCATCCCCAGCATCGGGTTGAACTCTGCCAAGGCCTCGGCCCGCCGCGTCACCTCGGACAGGGGACGATCCAGCGCCTCGGCCAGTTCCCGCAGGCCCTCGCGGCTGTGCGGCAGGAATTCGTGCAGGGGCGGATCGAACAAACGGATGCAAACCGGCAGGCCCGCCATGATCTCGAACAACTGTACGAAATCGTTGCGCTGCATCGGCAGCAGCAAGGCCAGCGCCGCCGCGCGGTCTTTCGAGGTGTCGGCAAAGATCATCTCGCGCATGACGACCAAACGGTCTTCGTCAAAGAACATATGCTCGGTCCGGCACAGGCCAATGCCCTGCGCCTCAAACTGCCGCGCGGTTGCCGCATCGGCGGGCGTGTCTGCGTTGGCGCGAATGCCGATATCACGCACCGCATCGGCCCAACCCAACAGCTTGCGAAAGGCATCGTCCAGCGCAGGGGCCAGCATTTCCGCAGCCCCCGCCAGCACATCGCCCGTTGTGCCGTCAACGGTGATCAGATCGCCCTCGCCAAACACCCGGCCATCGGCGGCGACCAACCGCTTTTCCTTGCTGTCCAGCCGCAGGCCCGAGGCGCCAACGACACAAGGCACCCCCAGACCGCGCGCAATCACGGCGGCATGGCTGGTCACACCGCCCCGTTCCGTCAACACACCCACGGCCGAATGCATGCCGCGAATATCCTCGGGCGCGGTTTCGCGCCGCACCAGAATGCACGGCTCGTCCCGCGCGGCGCTTGCCTGCGCCGCCTGCGAGGAAAACACGATCCGCCCGACGGCGGCTCCGGGGCTGGCCGCGATTCCCTTGGCAAAAACATCGCGCGCCGCCCGCGTATCTACTTGAGGATGCAGCAATTCCGGCAAAGAGCGCGGCTCGACCCGCAGCACAGCCTCGTCTTGCGAAATGATGCCGTCATCCGCCATGGCAACCGCAATGCGCAACCCGGCGCGGGCCGAGCGGTTGACTTTCACGGCATCAAGGACGGACAATTTTCCATCTTCTACGGTGAATTCGATCTGCATTTCTTCGCGCAGTTTGCGGCGGCAGGCGGCGCCGTGGTGGACGAGTTCGGCGAAAATTTCTGGCGCGATGTCTTCAAGCGAGGGGCCGCGGCGGTCGCGGGTCAGATACATCGCTTCGGTTTTCTTCAGCGCATCGCGGCCCTGGCTTTGGCCAAGGTAGCGGCCCGTCACCTGCGGTTGGCCCGTCACCGGATCGACGAACTGAATGACGCCCGATCCGGAAATGCCCTGCCCAATGCCCTGCGCCATTTCCTGCACGACCAGCCCAAGCGCCGCATCCACCGGCGCGCCCTTGGCCTGACGCAGCAGCCGGGCCGAGGTGCCTTCCCAGGCGCGGGCCATCGAACGTAACACTTCCGACAGTTGCTTTGCCGCGTCTTCGGGGAAAGGTTCGTCCATTTCGCGTTCGTAATGCCGTAAGGCGTCGCGGAGCGTGTCGGCGCTTGCCTTGCCAGAATCGAACATATCGGGATCAAGCCGGGCGACGTGCGTGGCATATCCTTGCACAAACCGAAGGTACAGCGCATCGGCGGCCTCACGGCCATGGCTGGCCGTCAACCGCGCGTGCATGGCCGCATTCATGCCGATGTTCAGCACCGTGCCCGGGCCGCCCCAGTTCGGATCGGCGGGCGAGGGGCGGACGGAGATCAGGGGGGTGGGGCCGAAATGGGCGAGGATTTCCTGCACATGCACCGGATGGCCTGCGGCAATGGCGCGGACGGTGGCGGCGGGAAGCGCCACGGTTTCGGGCACGGGCAGGTCAAGCCGGATCAGCCGTTGCAGGCATTTCGCCCGCCAACCATGCGCAATCGTTTGAATATCCGCAGACGGGGTGATTTCGGTGAATTCGGGAAGAAGGGCGGTTTTCTGCACTGCGGCACCTGTTTTATGCGGGTGCAGGATACACCCTGAGGGCCGTGGCGCAAGCGTTGTGGCGGGTATGTTTCGCGTATGCCTGACGTATGCCGGAACGTATGCCTGACGTGCATACGTTGAAAAAGGGGGGGCTGTCTGCCCCCCTCGCCCTTCGGGCTTACCCCCCGAGGATATTTTCGCCAATGTGAAAGGACAGTCGGGGCAGCCCTAGCCGTCGATCTTGGTCAGGTCGGCCACGCCAGAGCAGATGGCGCGGATGCGGTGCAGCAGGTTCAAGCGGTTGCGGCGGATCACCGGATTGTCGCTATTGACCTGCACGGCGGTGAAGAAGGCGTCGATGGGCGCGCGCAAGGTGGCCATCGCGGCCATGGCGGCGGCGAAATCCTCCGCCGCCATCGCCGGGGTGATCGCGGCCTCGGCCGTATCCAGCGCCGCGAAGAGGGCGCGTTCGGCCTCCGTCTCGGCAAACTTCACATCGGCGCCGAAGGAATATTCCACGCCGTCCTTGGTTTCCGCCTGCGTCAGGATGGTGTTGGCGCGTTTGAAGCCTTGCAGCAGGTTCGGGCCGTCTTCAGTTTTCAGGAAGGCCGCCAGCGCCTCTGCCCGTTTGACCAACAGGGTCAGGTCATCATTGCCGGGCATGGCAAGGCAGGCGTCGATGATATCGTGACGGATGCCCTGGTCTTTCAGGAATACTTTCAGGCGGTCGTGGAAGAAGGAGAGGAGGTCTTTTGCTTTCGGATACTCCGGTTGATCCTCAATCCGCATTGATGCGACTATCTCTGCCACCTTCTGCTTTAGTGCGACTGGATCGTTCAAGAACGGATTAGCGTCCTTGAAGGCTCGAATTTCGTTGGCACGAACGTCGTTGACATTGATTCCGGCAGCGTCCGCATAGTCGTGACGAAGTTCCCCCAGACTCGGGCCACCAATGAGCTTCTCGGTGTCGAGCAAATGAAATGCGATCCGGACGAGCAAAACGTCGAATAGGCCAACCCGCACGCCATTCCCCCATACCAACCGAATAACCCCCAGCGCCGCGCGGCGGAGCGCAAAGGGGTCTTTCGATCCCGTGGGCTTTTCGTCAATCGCCCAGAAGCCGGTCAGTGTGTCGATCTTGTCGGCCAGTGCCACGGCGACGGAAACCGGCTCGGTCGGGACGGCATCGGTCGGGCCTAAGGGCGAATAGTGGTCGCGGGCGGCCAGCGCCACCGCTTCGTGCAGGCCTGCGGCGCGGGCGTAGTACATGCCCATCAGGCCCTGCAATTCGGGGAATTCACCGACCATGGCAGAGCGCAGGTCGGCCTTGGCCAGCCGCGCCGCCTGTTCGGCCAGATCAGCATCAGCGCCGACCAAGGGGGCGATTTCGCGGGCAAGGGCCGCGATGCGGGCGATGCGGTCGGCCTGAGAACCCAATTTGTTGTGGAAGGTTACGGATTTCAGGCCATCCAGCCATTCGGTCATGCCCGCCTTGGCCACACGCAGATCGTTTTCCCAGAAGAATTTCGCATCCGACAGACGTGCTGTCAGCACCTTTTGGTTGCCGGTAAGGATGGTCGCGCCGTGATCGGCGGGTTCGGTGTTGGCGACGGTGACAAAGCCCTCAATTCGGCCGGTGCGCGGATTTTTCACCGAGAAGAATTTCTGATGTTCCTTCATCGAGGTTTGCAGAACCTCGGGCGGCAGATCGAGGAAGGCAGCACCGATGCGGCCCATCAGCGGCACCGGCCATTCGACAAGGCCCGCCACTTCGGTCAGCAGGCCATTGTCGGGCACCACCTCCATCCCGGCGGCGAAGGCGAGGTTTTGCGCGCCCTGCCAGATGGCGGCCTCACGTTCGGCGGAATCCAGCACGACATGGGCGCGTTTCAGTTTGACGGCGTAGTCATCAAAGCCATGCACGGCAAAGCGGCCCGCGCCCAGGAAACGGTGGCCGTCAGTGGTGTTGCCAGACTGGATGCCGTCAACATTCACAGGCACGACATGCGCGCCGGATTCGTCGGACAGAAGGCACAGGATCGAATGCAGCGGGCGCACCCAGCGCAAAGACCCCGCGCCCCAGCGCATGGATTTCGGCCAGGGGAAGTTGCGGATGGTGGATTCCAGCACCTCGGCAATGCTCGCCGGGGCCGCGCGACCGGGCTTTTCGATCACGGCGTAAAGGGTTGCGCCCTTTTTGTCGGCGCGGCGTTCCAGCTGATCCAGCGTCAGGCCGGTAGAGCGCAAGAAGCCCTCAATCGCGGCGGGCGGAGCGCTGGCGCTGGGGCCTTTGCGTTCTTCCTTGACCGCGCGGCTTTCGCCCGAAAGGCCCTCAACCGACAGCACCAGACGGCGCGGCGTGGAAAAGGCCCCGGCGCTGGCATAGGTCAGGCCTGCGTCAACCAGACCGTTGGTGATCAGGGATTTCAGGTCTTCGCGGGCGCGGGCTTGCATCCGGGCCGGGATTTCCTCGGAAAACAGTTCGATCAGCAGGTCGGCCATTTATTGCTCCGCATCTGGAGAAAGTTGATGCCAGGCATAGGCCCGGCCATCGGGAAACACCGCGACGACGCGGTCGATTGAGGGGGCGATGTTGGCTTGGCTAAGGAAGGCAATCGCCTCGCCCGATTGCAGCGCGGCACCGATGGCGGCGGCGTCAAAGCAATCGAACCAGCTTGGCCCGTTCAGCGGCGTGGGGGTATCATACACCTTGTAGGTCTCGGTCAGCATGGCCTGGCTCATCGGCGTGTGGAAACAGGCGCGGAACCGCAACGGGGAGGAAGTGGCGTCGATGCCCTGCACATTGTCGGCCAGAATGGGTTCGGGCTGGCCGGTTTCCAACAGGGTCAGGTCAATTTCGG
>CAMFLG010000048.1 GCA_945957495.1 uncultured Pseudorhodobacter sp.
GGCGGAAGGCGCGGCGCAGACGGCGCTGATCGCCTCGCTGACCGGGCAGTTGACAGAGAAATCCGATGCGCTGACGGCGGCGCAGGGCCGGATCGCCAGTTTTGAGGCGCAGGTGGCGTCGCTGTTGTCAGAGCGCGATGCGGCGCAGGGGCAGGCCACGGCCCTGACGGCGAAGGTGGCCGATCTGGAGGCGGCCGGTGCCAAGCTGATTTCAGAGAAAGAGGCACTGCAGCTGGCGCTGGCCAAGGCCCGCGACGAGGTGGACGCGGGGGCAGAGGCGGCCCGGCTGGCTGCGGCCAAGCGCGAGGCGATGGATGCGCTGATCGCGTCGCTGCAGGCGGAAAAGGCGAAATCGGCAGAGGATTTGCAGGCCAAGGATGCGGCGCTGGCGGCGGCGCAGGTAAAGATTTCTGACGCAGAGGCGGCGCGGCTGGTGGATGCAGCGGCGTTGAAGGCGTTGCAGGACAAGCTGAAATCCTCGGGCGATGCGCTGACGGCGATGACGCTGGCGCTGGAGGAACAGCGCAAGCGGGCGGAGGACACGCTGACGCTGTTGGCGGCGGCCAAGACCGATGCGGCCAAGGCGGCAACGGCGGGGGATCAGAAAGCGGCCTTGTTGGCCACGGCAGAGGCGGCCCTGACGGCAGAGCAGACCAAGACGCTGGACGGGGCGCGCAAGGTGGAGCTGCTGAACCAGCAGATCGCGGCGCTGCGGGCGCAACTGGGGCAATTGCAGGGGATGCTGGATGCCTCGGCTGCGAAGGACGCCGACGCGAAGGTGCAGATCGAAACGCTGGGCAGCCAGCTGAACGCGGCGCTGGCGCAGGTGGCGGGCGAGCAGAAGAAGCGGGCCGAGCTGGAAGAAGCTGAACGCAAGCGGCTGGAGGCCGAGAACGCCGATCTGTCAAAGTTCCGGTCAGAGTTTTTCGGGCAGTTATCGCAGATTCTGGCGGGCCAGCCGGGCGTACGGGTGGTGGGGGACCGGTTCGTGTTTTCGTCCGAGGTGCTGTTCAATCCCGGATCAGCGGATCTGTCGCCCGAGGGGCAGGCGCAGATTGCCGATGTGGTGCAGATTCTGGATCAGGTGGTGGACAAGATCCCGCCGGGGATCGACTGGATCATCCGGGTGGATGGCCACACCGATAATGTGCCGCTGTCGGGGACGGGGGCGTTCAAGGACAACTGGCAGCTGAGCCAGGCGCGGGCGCTGTCGGTGGTGCAGTATATGCAGGACCAGTTGGGATTTCCGCCGAACCGGTTGGCCGCGACCGGGTTTGGGGAATATCAGCCGGTGGCGGCGGGCGACAGCGCTGAGGCGCGGGCGCAGAACCGGCGGATCGAGTTGAAGCTGACGGAGCGGTGATGTCCCGGGCTGGGACGGCAGATTTTTGATTTCAGATCAACGTTTTGCGGTGAGGCGTTCAGCTTTTGTTAACCTTTGCCGACGGGCAGATGGGGGCGCGGAGTATTTGAGCCAAGATGAAGGAAATTTTAGACAAATTGTCTGGGGTTTGCGGGAGTGGCGGGGGGCAGCGGGTGCCCCCCGGCCCGGATCAGGCGTGGCGGCTGCGGTGGCCGATGTTGTAGTAATTGCCGGTGCGGGTGGCGAGGTAGGGGGCCAGCGGGATTTCTTCCTGTTTGAGGAAGCCCGATTGCGGCAGCTTGCCGTCGCGGACCATTTCGATGACGGCCACGACCGAGGCGGAGGTGGTCCATGCAATCGCCGTGCGGGATTTGCCGTTGATGTCGATCGGGTAATAGGCGCGCACGAATTCGCGGCGGCGCAACTGGCCATCGGTTTTGCCTTCGGCGGCGACATGGACATAGACCACATCTGCATCGACGGGCGGTTTGGCGTTGGTCAGGATGCGGCCCGCCTCTGCCCGGTTTTCGCGCATCAGGAGTTCGTGGAAGAAGAAGTTCATCAGATCGACGTGGCCGGGATAGCGCATGGTCTTGTAGTCAAGGTTTGCGATCTTGCCGGCATAGGTTTCGCACATGGTGCCAAGGCCGCCCGAGGTGGTGAACGCCTCTAGCTGCATGCCGTCGATGTAGATGGTTTCGGTCCATTCCATTGCCGAGACGGTTTTCAGAACGCCTTCCTCGATCACTTCACAATCGTTGAGGTATTCGTTGACCACGCCTTCGGGCGACCAGTTGAAGGCATAGCCCAGAAGGCCGGTGGGGTTTTGCGGCAAAGCACCGACGCGCAGTTTGATCGAGCGGACGGTTTCGAATTGTGCGGCCAGATCGGCTGCGACAATGCCGACAAAGCCGGGGGCAAGGCCGCATTGCGGTGCCATCAGGCCTTTGGAGGTTTTGGCCAGTTCGCGGATGTGTTTGGTGGTGGGCACGTCTTCGGTCAGATCGAAATAGTGCAGGCCAAGCGCATGGGCGGCGGTGCTGACGCCGATGTTGATGTGGTAGGGCAGGCAGGACAGCACGGCATCTTGGCCTTCCAGCAGCGCCGCGAGGCCCCGGGTGTTGCCCAGATCGGCGGTCCTGGTGGCGAAGGGGGCCGTGACGGCGCGGCTGTCGATGCCGGTGACGACAAAGCCTGCGTCATGCAGCAGTTCGGCGGCCAGATGGCCGACCTTGCCAAGGCCAAGCACGGCGATTTTGCTGAAGGACATGTGGTATTCTCTTTTCTTTATCTGTTGCCGCGCCGGGGCGCGGACTGCGTTGATCTTGCCGCGAGACTGCGCGACGGGGCAGACGATTGCTTTCGTCGTTTCGGATGAAACGCCGGAATTCACTGTGCAAAACGCCGGTTTTGGTGGCGTTCTGGCAGGCGAACGCTGCGGGTTGACGGGGCCCGGGCGCGATCAGGACTTGCTGCAGGGGTGTTTGGCGGGGATATTTGTGGGCCAAAGCAGGGGGGTGGGCGATGCAGGGCGGATGCACTTGTGGGGCAGTGCGGTATCGGATGACCGATGCGCCGATGTTCGTGAATTGCTGTCACTGCAGTTGGTGTCAGCGCGAAACCGGGACGGCCTTTGCGCTGAACGCGATCGTCGAGACGGATCGGCTGGAGGTGACGGGGGCGGTGGAGATGGTGATGCTGCCATCGGCCAGCGGCAAGGGGCAGGAGGTTGCCCGCTGTCCGGGATGCAAGGTGGCGTTGTGGAGCCATTACGCCGGGGCAGGGCGGCTGGCGGCCTTTGTGCGGGTGGGCACGTTGGATGAGCCGGGCCGATGCCCGCCCGATGCACATATCTACACCTCGACCAGATTGCCCTGGGTTGTGCTGGACGGCCGGGTGCCCGCCTTTGACGAATATTACAGTTTGGCGGCGGTTTGGCCTGCGCAGGCGCAGGCGCGGCGGGTGGCGATGAAGGCGCGGGCGGCGGGTTTGGCCTGACGGGCGGTTTTCTGCTGGCTCTGGTGTCTGCAGGCCCGCGTTTTCCCTAGCCATAGGGCGCGTTATTGGCTAGTCTTGGTGGCAGATCCGGGGTGAACCCGGACAGAGCAGACGGCAAGACAGGCGGATTTCCCATGACTGAGATGGTCTATGGCTCTATGCCCTCACGCGTGGCGGAGCCGGTGCTTCCCCGTTGGTGGCGGACAATCGACAAATGGTCGCTGACGGCGATCCTGATGTTGTTCGGCATCGGCTTGCTGTTGGGGCTTGCGGCCTCGGTTCCGCTGGCAGAGCGCAATGGGCTGGACCCCTATTACTATGTGCAGCGGCAGGCGTTTTTCGGCGGGCTTGCACTGGTTGCGATGTTCGGCGTGTCGATGATGTCGCCGGAGATGGTGCGGCGGCTGGGGGTTTTGGGGTTTGCGGTTTCGTTTCTGGCGCTGGCTCTGCTGCCGTTTTTCGGCACCGATTTCGGCAAGGGCGCGATCCGCTGGTTCAGCTTTGGCTTTGCGTCAGTGCAGCCGTCAGAGTTCCTCAAGCCCGGGTTCATGATCGTCATCGCCTGGCTGATGGCGGCCAGTCAGGATATCAACGGGCCGCCCGGCAAGTTTCTGTCCTTTGCGCTGGTGGTGACGGTGGTGCTGTTTCTGGCGTTTCAGCCGGATTTCGGGCAGGCGATGCTGGTGCTGTTCGGCTGGGGTGTGGTGTATTTCATCGCGGGCGCGCCGATGCTGCTGATCATTTCAGTGCTGGCTCTGACGGGGGTGGGCGGGTTCACCGCCTATCATTCGTCAGAGCATTTCGCCCGGCGGATTGACGGGTTTCTGGCCTCGGATGTCGATCCGCGCAGCCAGATGGGCTATGCCACCAACGCCATTCAGGAAGGCGGCTTTTTCGGTGTGGGCGTGGGTGAGGGGCAGGTGAAATGGACCCTGCCGGACGCGCACACGGATTTCATCATCGCGGTTGCGGCAGAGGAATACGGGCTGATCCTGGTGCTGGCGATCATCGCGCTTTACTGCACGGTGGTGGTGCGCAGTCTGTTCCGCCTGACGCGAGAGCGGGATCCTTTCACGCGATTGGCGGGGGCGGGGTTGGCGGCGGTCTTTGGCGTGCAGGCGATGATCAACATCGGGGTGGCGGTGCGATTGCTGCCCGCCAAGGGGATGACGTTGCCGTTTGTGTCTTATGGCGGGTCTTCGGTGATCGCGGCGGGGATCACGGTTGGCATGTTGCTGGCGATGACCCGGTCGCGGCCGCAGGGGCAGATGAGCGACATCTTCCGCAGGGGGCGCTGATGGCGCGGCTGGTGTTGATCGCGGCGGGGGGCACGGGCGGGCATATGTTTCCCGCACAGGCGCTGGCCGAGGCGATGGTGGCCAAGGGTTGGCGAGTGAAACTGTCCACCGATGCGCGCGGGGCGCGCTATGCCGGCGGGTTTCCGGCGACGGTGCCGGTGGTGGTGCTGTCTTCGGCCACCTTCGCGCGCGGCGGGGTGCTGGCCAAGCTGGCGGTGCCGTTCCGGATTGCGGGGGGCGTGGTTTCGGCGCTGTGGTCGATGCTGCGCGACCGGCCTGCGGTGGTGGTGGGGTTTGGCGGCTATCCCAGCATCCCGGCGCTGACGGCGGCCTGGGTTTTGCGCGCGCCTCGGATGATTCACGAACAAAACGGCGTGCTGGGCCGGGTCAATCAGCTGTTTGCGCGCCGGGTGGACAAGGTGGCCTGCGGCACATGGCCGACGGCCCTGCCCGAAGGGGTTGCGGGAGAGCATACCGGCAATCCGGTGCGCGCGGCGGTGTTGGAGCGGGCGGGCGCGGGCTATATCGCGCCGGGCGATTACCCGATGGAGTTGCTGGTGATCGGCGGCAGTCAGGGCGCGCGGGTGCTGTCGCAGGTGGTGCCTGCGGCGGTGGCGGCGCTGCCCGAGGCGATCTTGAGGCATCTGCGCGTGGCGCATCAGGCGCGGCCCGAGGATCTGGAGGCGGTGGTTGCGGCCTATGCCGCAGCGGGCGTGCGGGCCGAGGTGGAGCCGTTCTTTACCGATATTCCGCGCCGTCTGTCAGAGGCGCAGTTGGTGGTGTCACGGGCTGGGGCATCCTCTGTCGCGGATATCAGTGTGATCGGGCGTCCGGCCATTCTGATCCCGTTCGCGGCGGCCACGGGCGATCACCAGACGGCGAATGCGCGTGGGCTGGTCGAGGCGGGGGCCGCCGTGGTGATGGCAGAGGGCGGGCTTGACGCGGGTGCGCTTTCAACGCAGATGGCGGCGGTTCTGGGCGACCCCGCCCATGCCGAAGCGATGGCGCGGGCGGCTTTGGCGCAGGGGCGCCCGGACGCAACGGATAGATTGGTGGCGCTGGTCGAGGCGCTGGCCGGGAAGGAATAGGCGATGAACGCAACAAAGCTTCCGATGGAATTGGGGCCGATCCACTTTGTGGGCATCGGTGGCATTGGCATGTCGGGGATCGCCGAAGTGTTGATGACGCTGGGCTACCGGGTGCAGGGATCGGATGCCAAGGCCAGCAAGATCACCGACCGGCTGGTCAAGCTGGGCGCGGTGTTCCACGAGGGCCAGCGCGCGGAAAACATCGGCGATGCGGCGGTGGTGGTGATCTCGTCTGCCATCAAGAAGGGCAACCCCGAGTTGGAAGAAGCTCGGCGCAAGAAGTTGCCGGTGGTGCGGCGGGCGGAAATGCTGGCCGAGTTGATGCGGATGCGGTCGAACATCGCGATTGCGGGCACGCATGGCAAGACGACCACGACGACGATGGTGGCGACGCTGCTGGACAAGGGCGGCTTTGACCCCACGGTGATCAACGGCGGGGTGATCCATGCCTATGGGTCGAATGCGCGCGCCGGGGCGGGTGAGTGGATGGTGGTTGAGGCGGACGAAAGCGACGGTTCGTTCAACCGCCTGCCTGCCACGATTGCGATTGTGACCAACATCGACCCCGAGCATATGGAACATTGGGGCACCATCGAAAACCTGCGCAAAGGTTTTCTGGATTTCGTATCGAACATCCCGTTCTATGGGCTGGCGGTGTGCTGCACCGATCACCCCGAGGTGCAGGCCCTGGTCGGCAAGGTGACGGACCGGCGGGTGGTGACATTCGGGTTCAACACCCAGGCCGATGTGCGCGCGATCCATCTGCGCTATGAAAACGGCGTGGCGCATTTCGATGTGGCCTTGCAAAGCGAGGGCCGCGATGCGGTGATCGAGGGATGCACCCTGCCGATGCCGGGCGATCACAACGTGTCGAACGCGCTGGCCGCGGTGGCGGTGGCGCGGCATCTGGGCATGAAGAAAGACGAAATCCGCGAGGCGCTGGCCGGGTTTGCCGGGGTGAACCGGCGCTTTACCAAAGTGGGCGAGGTCAACGGCGTCACCATCATCGACGATTACGGCCACCACCCGGTAGAGATTGCCGCCGTGCTGCGTGCCGCGCGGCAGGCGACCAAGGGACGGGTGATCGCGGTGCATCAGCCGCACCGCTATACGCGGCTGTCGAACCTTTTCGAGGATTTCTGCACCTGCTTCAACGAGGCCGATGTGGTGGCGATTGCCGAGGTTTACGCGGCGGGTGAAGACCCGATCCCGGGGGCCAGCCGCGATGATCTGGTGGCGGGGCTGATTGCGCATGGCCACCGGCACGCCCGCGCCATCATGGACGAGGCCGATCTGGCGCGGCTGGTCAAGGAACAGGCGCGACCCGGTGACATGGTGGTGTGTCTGGGGGCGGGGACGATCTCTGCCTGGGCGAATGCGCTGCCGGCTAAACTGATGGGGCAGGCGGCATGAGCCTGCCGCTGATCCTGGGCTGTGTCTGGATCATCGTGGCGGCGCTGACGGCAATGTTGCCGATGCGGTTGCAGAAATTTCCCGGCTTGCCGCTGTTGATCGCGGCGCCGGTGCTGTTGGTATGGATCGGGCGGGTGCATGGCTGGCCCTGGGTGGCCTTCGGGCTGTTCGCGTTCCTGTCGATGTTCCGCCGCCCGCTGATCTATCTGGGCCGCCGGGCCATGGGCTTGCCTGCGGAAGACCCAAGGCAGATCGGCCGATGAGCTGGTCCTTCGTGGCCGGGCTGATCTGGCTGGTGGTGGCGAATGTGATCGGATTGCTGCCGTCGAAGGATTATCACTGGCGCAATGCCTATGGGCTGATCGCGGTCGGGCTGCCGCTGTTGGCGTGGATCCTTTACGCAAACGGGCCGTGGTGGGGGCTGGCGTTTCTGGCCGCCGCCGGATCCGTGCTGCGCTGGCCGGTGGTGTATTTCTGGCGGTGGCTGCGGCGCGCCCTGTAGGATGGGCAATATTGCCCATCCTACGAATGACCCGTCTCGCGGTAGGATGGGCAATATTGCCCATCCTGTGAGTTGTTATCGCAGGCGCTATCGGTGATAGTTGTGCCATGGCCACGCGCATGATCGTTGATGAACGTTCGTTGGAACAATGGCTGCAGGGTCGTGCCCGCGCAGAAACCATTGCTCTGGCGACACGCGCCGCGGGCAGGGTTGCGCCGCTATGGGCGCGTGCGATCGAGGGAGAGTTCGCGAAATTTGCGGAATTGCAACCCCTGACCCACTGGCGCGCGCTGCTGACATCGGCAGTGGCGGCGGTAGCGGCAGATCAGGAGGTGATCGTCGCCGCAGTTTCTGCCCATGACATCGTCACCGATGAGCGCCGCAGGGCTCGGGCTGCCAACAGAGATCTTGAATTCGATATGTTCTGCCGCTCTGGCATGAACATTGATGACTATGCAGCGGCAAGTCTGACCTATCATGGGGCGTGGAAGAGGGAATCGCTGGCGCGCGAGGTTGGCAACCTGGTAGGGGCCGCAGCTGCCGCTGCCGAAAAGGAAGCGGCGATTAAGATATTGAATTATATTCATGGTTTCCACCATCCCCTAGGGCAAGACGGGCTTGATCCACCCGCGTTACGCGCTCGGCTCGACTTGGCCGGCGCAGATGGCTGTGCCCGATCCGCCGTCTACGAGGCTATTCAGTCTGCCATCAGCGGAGTATCGTCGCCGGCAAGCCGCTATCCCCATGTTGTCGAACCCTCTGCCGCAAAGCCTGCCGCTCGGTGTGTGCAGGATGGTCCCGGGGCCCTTTTCTTCGCTGTCCGTGCCGCTGTCGGCCTGCGGGGCGGCGACAACCAGAGCATCCTTCTGCATGCGCGGGCAGAAGGCGAAGCTCAGGCAGCCAGGCTCTGGGCGCAGACACGCGAGGACGCGGAGATTCTTCTGCGCGGGGACGATCTTTTTGCTGTGCCGTTGTGGACGCTGCCGGAGCCGGAGTGGTTCCGCGTGGCAGAGGCCGACAGCCGCGCGGTGCTGGCAAGGTCGCCTTCAGTTTGGGGGTTCTGGCGAAGATGGTGGGACGGGTTGCGGAGCGGCCAACCTGTGGACTGGGCCCTGCAACGGCAGGTCGCACTGATCCCGGAGGACATATGGAAGCAAGGCCCGGAGACTGTCGCCAGTGTGATCGCAGACATTGAACATGCGGTTTGAGAGGATTGGAAGTCAGTTGATTTGGCAATCTGCCCATCCTACGACCCCCTTGCGGGGCTGGCGAAAAAGCCGCAAAACCGCGCGATGACACAAGAGCTTCCCCCCGTGCGCGGCACGCTGACGCCGCATCGTTCCCTGGCTGATCTGACCTGGCTGCGGGTTGGCGGGCCGGCGGATTGGTTGTTTCAGCCTGCGGATGAGGCGGATCTGCGCGACTTTTTGCGTGATCTGCCCACCGGGATGCCGGTGTTTCCGATGGGGGTGGGGTCGAACCTGATCGTGCGTGATGGCGGGGTTCGGGCGGTGGTGATCCGGTTGGGGCGGGGGTTCAACGCGATAGAGGTTGCCGAGGGCCGCGTGACGGCGGGGGCGGCGGCGCTGGATGCGCATGTGGCGCGGCGCGCGGCAGAGGCGGGGTTGGACCTGACCTTCCTGCGCACCATCCCGGGCAGCATCGGCGGTGCGGTGCGGATGAATGCCGGGTGTTACGGGTCTTATGTGGCGGATCATCTGATCTTTGCCCGCTGCGTGACGCGGGCGGGCGAGGTGGTGGAGTTGCGCAAGGACGATCTGCATCTTGCCTATCGGCAAAGCCGTTTGCCCGAGGGTTGGGTAATTGTGTCGGCCTGTTTTGCGGCAGAAGCCGGTGATCCGGCGGTGTTGGAGGCGCGGATGGCCGATCAGATCGCCAAGCGGGATGCCAGCCAGCCGACGAAAGAACGCTCTGCCGGATCAACCTTTCGCAATCCGGTTGGACATTCCTCGACCGGGCGGGCCGATGACAGCCACGAGTTGAAGGCGTGGAAGGTGATCGACGATGCGGGCATGCGCGGCGCGCGCAAAGGCGGCGCGCAGATGAGCGAGATGCATTCGAATTTCCTGATCAACGCGGGTGGCGCAAAAGCTGCCGATCTGGAAGATTTGGGCGAGGAAGTGCGAAAAAAGGTTTTCCAACAGAGCGGTATCACGTTAGAGTGGGAAATCATGCGGGTCGGTGAACGCACCGCAGAATAACAAGATCACGCGAATAACAAGATCACGGGCGCATAAGACCCGGACGAGGCAGTAAATGGCGGGCGGTTCGAGCAGAGCAGCCTCCACAGTAGCGGTGTTGATGGGTGGGCCTTCCGCAGAGCGGGAGGTGTCGCTTGTCTCTGGGCGCGAATGCGCCGCAGCGTTGCGGGAGGCGGGATTCACGGTGGTGGAGGTCGATTGCGGCCCCGACCTGTTCACGCGCCTTTCCGAAATCAAGCCGGATGTCTGCTTTAACGCGCTGCATGGCCGTTGGGGTGAAGATGGCTGTGTGCAGGGCATTCTGGAATGGCTGCGCATTCCCTACACGCATTCAGGGGTTCTGGCCTCGGCCCTGGCGATGAACAAGCCCAAGGCGAAAGAGGTTTATGCCGCCGCTGGCCTGCCAACCGTTGTTGGGCGTCTGGCCTGCCGCGAAGAGGTGGAGGCCCATCACGTTCTGCCGCCGCCCTATGTGGTGAAGCCCTATAACGAGGGCTCTTCGGTGGGCGTCTATATCGTGCGCGAAGGCACCAACGCGCCGCGTCTGGCGGAAACCATGCCCGATATCGTGATGGTGGAAACCTATGCGCCGGGGCGGGAAATGACCGTGACGGTGATGGGCGACCGGGCGCTGGCGGTGACGGATATCATCACCGACGGCTGGTATGATTTCGACGCGAAGTACAAGACCGGCGGGTCGCGGCATGTGGTGCCGGCCGATCTGCCGCAAGAGATCACCGATGCCTGTCTGGATTATGCCTTGCGGGCGCATCGGGCGCTGGGGTGCCGGGGTGTCAGCCGCACCGACATGCGCTGGGACGAGGCGCGCGGTTTGGCCGGGCTGATCCTGTTGGAAACGAACACCCAGCCGGGGATGACGCCCACGTCATTGGCCCCGGAACAGGCGGCGCTGCATGGCTATTCCTTTGCCGAGTTCTGCGCCTGGATGGTGGAGGACGCCTCATGCAATCGCTAGGGCGCAACATTCCGCTGCGGCGCGATCCGGCACCGACACGGTGGCAGTACCGGCTGCAACGGCTGTGGCTGACGCCGTATTACCGGGTGCTGTTGCGCTATGGCGGGCCGGTGCTTGTGCTGGCCGTGGTGGCGCAGCTGGTGTTGCAAAGCGAGACGCGCCGCGCGGCCATCGTGCAAAGCTTTGTCGATATTCAGGAGAAGTTTCAGGCACGGCCGGAGTTTCGCGTTGGCCTGCTGTCGATCGAGGGGGCCTCGGCCGATCTGGCGGATGCGGTGCGGGCGCGGCTGGCGCTGAAACTGCCGCAATCGTCGTTCGATCTGGATCTGGACGTGCTGCGCGCCAAGATCGAGGCGTTGGATGCCGTCGCATCGGTGCAGTTGCGCGTCCGGTCGGGCGGGGTGTTGCAGGTGGTGTTGAAGGAACGTGACCCAACTGTTGTATGGCGCACGGCGTCCGGCCTGCAACTGCTGGATGCCACCGGGCATCGCGTGGCGGGTCTGACTGCGCGCGAGGATCGTGCGGACCTGCCGTTGATTGCGGGCGACGGGGCCGATGTGGCGATTGACGAGGCGATGGCCATTCTGGACGCCGCAAGCCCGATTGCCGGGCGCGTGCGCGGGCTGGTCCGGGTGGGCGAGCGGCGCTGGGATCTGGTGCTGGATCGCGCGCAACGCATCTTGTTGCCCAGCGAAAACCCTGCGGCGGCGGTCGAGCGTTTGTTGGCGCTGGACCAGGCCGAAAAACTGTTGGACCGCGATGTTGCGGCAATTGATTTCAGAAACCAAGACCGCCCGGTGCTGCGTCTGGCTCCGTTC
>CAMFLG010000049.1 GCA_945957495.1 uncultured Pseudorhodobacter sp.
GTCATCTGAACCGCCAAGACCAAGGCGCACAGGGCCGCACGCATCAGTCCCCGGTGGCCACAAGTTGCCAGTTCGGGTCTTGCACGCCCATGCGGCGCGCAAAGGTCCAGACATCGCGTTGACGTTTCACCTCGGTGGCCGACCCTTCGACGATCACGCCCGCCTTATCGCGCACGACAGAGGTGAGTTCGCCCAGAAAGCGCACGGTGATTTCGCCGCTGCGGGTGGTTGCATCAAAATCCGCGTCCACCAGGGCGAGTTCGCGCAGCCCGACAAAGTTGGCCTCAACCGTGCGGCCTTCGCGGTCGCGGGCGTTGATAACTTCGGCAAAGCTGGCCTCAACCTCATCCGCCAGAAAGGGGCGGATGCTGTTCAGATCGCCACGCTCGAACGCCATCAGGATCATCTCATAGGCGCCACGCGCGCCGCGCAGAAATTCGTTGACCGAAAAGCTGGGCTCGGCCTGTTTCATTGCGGCCAGCGCCTTGGCGGTTTTGCTGCCTGCCTCGGCGTGATCGGCGATATCCGGATCCGGCCCGCCCTCGATCACATCAAACTTCGGCTTCGCCGCCGGGCGCATGTCTTCGATCGGGGCGGCGGGGCGTTCAAACCCGTCGCGCGTGCCAAGCACCGAGCGCAGCTTCAGGATCAGGAACACGGCGATCCCGGCCAGAACCAGCAACTGGATCAAGGAAGAATTCATAAATCAGCCTCGAAAAGCGCCCGGGGGTTGGTGATCCGAGCCTTGGCCCCCTATGTAGGGGTTGGGGTCGCGCAAGTCCACCTTTTGGGGCGCGGAAAGCAACGAGGGAATGGAAATGTGGGTTATTGCGCCGATACTGGTGGTGCCGTTGATCGAAATCGCCCTGTTTGTGACCGTTGGCGCCTGGCTTGGGCTTTGGCTGACGCTGGCGATTGTTCTGGGAACGGCGCTGTTTGGCGTGCAGGTTTTGCGGCAGCAAGGGCCGGGCACGATGCAGGAGTTTCAGCGCGGCGGTCAGAACACCGACCCGCTTTCCCCGCTTGCGCATGGGGCGTTAAAGGCGGTTGCGGGGCTGCTGCTGATCCTGCCGGGGTTCTTGACCGATACGTTGGGGCTGCTGCTGTTGATCCCGCAGGTGCGCAAACTGGCGATTGCCACGCTGGCCAGCCGGGTTCAATTCGCCAGTTTCACAACGACAGGCGCGCGCCCGGCACAGCAAGACGACTGGATTGACGGCGACTATGAGGTTGTTCCCCCCGACCGCGACAAGTTGGGCGGCGGATCGAAGTGGACGAAGCATTGAGGCAATACGCTTGACCTGCTAGGAGAGGTCAACAGTTTGCAAGGGGAGTGGGTCATATGGCCGAAGAAGCAAGCGCCGCGCCGCAGATCAAGATGCAGGTTCTGGCACAGTTCGTGCGAGACATGTCGTTTGAAAACATGGTCGCCCAAAAGGGCCTGACCTCTGCCGAGGTGCAGCCGGATATTCAGGTTTCCGTCAGTCTGGATGCGCGCAAGCGGGCGCAGGAAGGCCAGTATGACGTTGTGACCAAGTTCAAAGTGACGTCGAAAAACAAGGTGAACGGCGAGACTTTGTTCCTTATGGAACTGGATTATGCCGGTGTGTTCCTGGTGGAAGGCGTGCCGGAAGAGCAGTTGCACCCGTTCCTGTTGATCGAATGCCCGCGCCTGTTGTTCCCCTTCGTGCGCCGGATCATTTCGGATGTGACGCGCGATGGCGGCTTCCCGCCGCTGAACATCGACACGGTCGATTTCCTTGCGCTGTACCGTCAGGAGCTGGCGCGCCGAGCATCGAGCCAGCCGCAAGCGGTGAACTGAGCCGGCGAGGATGAAAGGACCGGCCCTGCGGGGCCGGTCTTTTCATATCTGGTAATAGTCGCGATACCAGCGCACGAAGGCGGCCACGCCATCCCGGAAATTGGTCTGCGGGCGATAGCCTGTCAGCGTTTTCAGCAGGGTAGCATCCGCCCATGTGGCGGGAACATCCCCCATTTGCATCGGCATGTAGTTGCGGATCGCCTTGCGACCAACCTCATCCTCGATCGCCTCGATGAAATCCATCAGGCGGATCTTGTCGGAATTCCCGATATTGACGACACGGAAGGGGGCGGCGGGGCTGAGGCTGTCGCCGGGCGCGATATCCTCGGGGGTGGCGGGGCGAACGGGAACGGCGTCGATCAACAGGCGGATTCCGCGCACAAGATCATCAACATAGGTGAAATCGCGCCACATATCGCCGTTGTTGTAAACGTCGATGGGGGTGCCTTCCAGAATACCCTTGGTGAATTTGAACAGGGCCATGTCGGGGCGGCCCCACGGGCCATAAACGGTAAAGAAGCGGAACATCGTCACCGGAAGGCTGTAGATATGGGCATAGGAATGGCCCATCATCTCATTCGCCTTCTTGGTGGCGGCGTAGAAGGTCATCGGCGTTTCGGTCTTGTGCGTTTCCAGAAACGGCATTTCGGTATTTGCGCCATAGACCGACGACGTAGAGGCCATCAGCAGGTGTTGCACGTCCAACTCTCGCGCTAGATCCAGAATGTTGAAACCGCCGACGAGGTTAGCATCCATGTAGGCGCGGGGGTTTTCCAAGCTGTAGCGCACGCCCGCCTGCGCCGCGAGGTGAACGATCACGTCAGGTTTTGCCGTTTTGACGGCATGGGCCAGAGTGGCCTGATCCTCTAACAGCGCCTCTGTCGCGTGGAAATTTTCCGATTGGCGCAGCATGGCGTGGCGGCGCTGCTTGAGCGTCACGTCGTAATAGTCGGTCATGCCATCATAGCCATCAACCCGAAATCCCTCTGCCAGAAGAAGCCGACAAAGATGATAACCGATGAAGCCTGCGGACCCGGTGACGAAGATGCTTTTCATGGTGTTTCTTCTGTTTTGGCTTTGTCAGAGCCGCTTTTTCCAAAGGGCGGCGTCGCCCAGTTTTTCAACGAAGGCGGCGTGTGCGGCGGATTCCTCCGCTGTCAGGCGACTGGGCAGCGGCATCGCGCGGGGGCGGGGGCGCCAATCGGTGGTGAACTGGGCGGCAGAGCGCGGCTTATCCTGCTCTGAAGGGGCAAGGCCAAAGTCGGGCTGGCGACCGCCGATAAGTTCCAGATACACCTCGGCCAGAATTTCAGAGTCGAGCAAGGCGCCATGTTTTTCACGCGCCGAGTTATCCACGCCGAAACGACGGCACAGCGCATCCAGTGACGCCGGGGAGCCCGGAAACTTGCTGCGCGCGATCATCAGCGTGTCGGTGGCGCGGCTATTGGGCAGACCGGGAAGGTCCGCAGCCTCAAGTTCGTGATTGAGGAATTTCATATCGAAGGCGGCGTTGTGGATCACCAACTGCGCATCGGCGATGAAATCCAGAAAGGCCTGCCCGATGGCCTTGAACACCGGCTGATTGCGCAGGAAATCGTCGCCAAGGCCGTGAACCTCGAACGCCTCTTTCGGCATCGGGCGTTCGGGGTTGATGTATTGGTGGTAGGTGCGGCCGGTGGGCAGGTGATTAAACAGCTCTACCGCGCCGATTTCAACGATCCGGTGCCCCTCGGACGGTTCAAACCCGGTGGTTTCGGTGTCGAGGACGATCTCACGCATGGCGGTTCCGGATATGGCTGATCAGGGCGGTGACATAGGCCTGCGTCGAGGCCAGGTCCAGTGTTTCAACAATATGCGTGGCCAGGCGGCGCTTTTCGGCATCGGGCATCTGGCGCGCGAGGATGGATTGAAACTGCGCCTCGGTCATGCCGGGGCGGGCCAGCACGCGGTGGCGTTGCAGGATGGCAGGGGCCGTGACCAGCAGCGTTGCGTCAAATTCGGACTGGCTGGATTTTTCAAACAGAAGGGGGATATCCAGAACCACAATGTCGGCGGTTGCATCGGCCAGAAAGCGGGCACGGTCGGCGGCGACAAGGGGGTGAACGATGGCCTCGATCCGCGCGAGGGCGGTGGGGTCGGCGGCGATCCAGGATTTCAGCACCGCCCGGTCAATGCCACCGTCGCGGCAGGCCGCGGGGTGAAGGGCGGCAATCTGCGCAACGGCTGCGCCACCGGGGGCATAAAGCCGGTGAACCGAAGCGTCGGCGTCCCAGACGGGCAGGCCAGCGGCGGCAAACAGTGCCGCCGTAGTGGATTTGCCCATGCCGATTGATCCGGTCAGGCCAAGGCAGAAGGTCATGCCGACAGCACGGCGTTGCGCGTTGCCTCATCCACCTCGGGGCGGTGACCGAACCAGCGTTCAAAGCCGGGTGCAGCCTGATGCAGTAACATGCCAAGGCCATCGACGATGGTGCAGCCCTTTGATTCAGCCTCTAGAAGGAACTGCGTTTTCAATGGGTTATATACAAGATCGGTGACAAGAGCGCCGCGTTCCAACCCATCCAGCGGCACGCGGAAATCCGGTTTGCCGGACATGCCCAAAGAGGTGGTGTTGATCACGGTCGCGGCCCCTTCCAGCATGTTCGGGGCGTGGACCCAATCATAGACGGTCAGTTTGGCGCCGAAGTCGGCCCGCAATGCCTCGGCCCGCGGGCGGGTGCGGTTGGCAACACGGATTTCGGGCACGCCGACCTCTATCAGGGCGGCAATGACGGCGCGCGCGGCACCACCCGCCCCGAATACGGCGGCTGGCCCGGCATTCGGGTGCCAGTGTGGCGCGTTCTGGCGCAGGTTGGCCATGAAACCGGAGCCGTCGGTGTTGTCGGCGTGGATCCGACCATCGGAACGGAAGATGAGGGTGTTGGCCGCACCAATCAGGGCGGCGCGGTCTGTCACGATGTCAGCGAGTTTCAGAACTTCTTCCTTGTGCGGAATGGTCACGTTCAGGCCGACAAACCCGAGTTTGGGCAGAAAGCTGAGTGTCTCTCGCAAGTCGACCTGGGCCACATCCATAGGAATGTAATGGCCTTTGATGCCATAGCGGCGCAGCCAGTAGCCGTGTAGTGCGGGCGATCGGCTGTGCGCGATCGGATGGCCAATCACACCGGCGAGGGGAATGCGGGGAAGATCGCTCATGTCTGAATAAAGCCTCGTGCGCCAAGATAGTCGAGCAGGGGCAACAGGGGCAGCCCCAGAATGGTAAAATAATCGCCCTGGATCGAAGAGAAAAGCCGCACGCCTTCTTCCTCTAGCTTGTAGGCGCCAACAGAGTGTTGGGCAGAGGCCCAGTTGCGGGCAAGATAGGCGTCAAGATAGGCGTCGGATACGTCGCGCATCTGCAGCTTTGCCTCGGAAATATGGCGCCAGATCGGCCTTGCCGCATCATATAGCACAAGGGCAGAGATCAGGTGGTGGGTTTGGCCGCGAAGGGCGGTCAACTGTGCCCGGGCTGCATCAGGGGTGTCAGGTTTGCCAAAGACCCGGCCCTGAAAGGCCAGAACCTGATCGCAGCCAAGCACAAGGGCGGTTTGGTGACGGTTTGCAAGTTTTTCGGCCTTCAGTTCCGCCAGCGTGTCGGCGATTTCGCGCGGTTTGGCCTGTTCCGCCTCTAGGCTTTGACGGATGGTTTCTTCGTCAATCCGGGCAGCCTCTGCCGTGACCGTAAGCCCGGCGTTGCGCAAAAGCTGCAGCCGGATGGTCGAGGCGGAGGCCAGAAGAAGGGGACGCGTCATTGGGGGCGACCTTGTGGATATGCTCTGTTTGTTCCCGGACCGTCATTTGGGGAAAAGCGGCCCTTTGGCCTAGGGAGGGCGATTTGCCGCTGTGATGTCAAGCCTTCGCGGCGGTTGCGACAGGGTTTTCCAGATGTGTAGAAGGATCAATGCGCGCTGTGGAGAACTGGGTTTTCCCGAGAAGCGTCGTGTTGGCCGGGGCGCCAGAGAATTCTGTTAACACTTTGTTATTAAATTGATTTCATGAATTTTACGAATGATGCCCTGGCCTTGTCCACAGGTTGGGCACTGTGGGCGAATGCCGGGAAAAGACCGGAAATTCTGTTGTCCCCAGCCCCTACATCATCATCTATCTTTCTAGAATCTATTCTTTAAGAAGAAGAAAAGAAGCGAGGTGATCTATTGGGCGACTTTCTGTTGGAATGGTACTTCTGGGTGAAGGCCTTGCATGTGATTTCCGTGATCGCCTGGATGGCCGGGTTGTTCTATCTGCCCCGGCTTTATGTGTACCATGTTGAGCAGGTTGAACCGGGGTCGGCGACCGAGGAAATGTTTCAGACGATGGAACGCCGGTTGCTGAAGGGGATCATCAATCCGGCGAGCATTGCGACCTGGGTGTTCGGGTTGATGTTGGTGTTCACGCCGGGGTTGATCAACTGGGGCGATGTCTGGCCCTGGACCAAGGCAGCGTCGGTTCTGGCGATGACGTGGTTTCACCATTGGCTGGGATGGCGGCGCAAGGATTTTCTGGCGGGTAAGAACAGTGTGACCGGGCGGCAATACCGGATGATGAATGAACTGCCGACGGTTCTGATGTGCATCATCGTGTTCTCGGTGATCGTGCGGTTCTGATTCTGTTGACTTTGGGCTGTTGAGGCCCTACGTCATGCGCAGCGCGGCCATTCGGCCATACCGCTTTCCATTGACATTGCTGCTGATGGCCCGAGGACCGGGCTGCGCGCCGAAAGTGATCCTCCCATGACAGTTGAACATTTGAATCTTGCGGATTTGAAAGCCAAGACGCCCGCCGAATTGCTTGCCATGGCGGAAGAGTGGGAGATTGAAAACGCCCCGTCGATGCGCAAGGGCGAGATGATGTTCTCGATCCTGAAAGAGCATGCTGAAGAGGGATGGGAAATCGGCGGCGACGGCGTTCTGGAAGTGCTGCAGGACGGGTTTGGGTTCTTGCGCAGCCCGTCGGCGAACTATCTGCCCGGCCCGGATGATATTTATGTGTCGCCAGAGATCTTGCGCCAATTCAGCCTGCGCACTGGGGACACCATCGAGGGTGTGATTCAGGCGCCGCGCGAGAATGAGAAATACTTCTGCATGACGAAGGTCACACGGATCAACTTTGATGATCCGGAACGGGCGCGGCACAAGGTTCACTTCGACAACCTGACGCCACTGTACCCGGATGAGCGGCTGAAGATGGAAATCGAAGATCCGACCATCAAGGATCGTTCGGCACGCATTATTGACCTGGTTTGCCCGATTGGGAAGGGTCAGCGCGCGTTGATCGTGGCGCCGCCGCGGACGGGTAAGACCGTGCTTTTGCAGAACATTGCCCATTCGATCGCGACGAACCACCCCGAATGTTATCTGATCGTGCTGTTGATCGACGAACGGCCAGAGGAAGTCACCGACATGCAGCGTTCTGTGAAGGGGGAGGTTGTATCCTCGACCTTCGACGAACCGGCGACGCGGCACGTTGCGGTAGCGGAGATGGTGATCGAAAAGGCCAAGCGGCTTGTCGAACACAAGCGCGACGTGGTCATCCTGTTGGATTCGATCACGCGTCTGGGCCGGGCCTTCAACACGGTGGTGCCGTCTTCGGGCAAGGTTCTGACCGGCGGTGTTGACGCCAACGCGCTGCAGCGTCCGAAGCGGTTCTTTGGCGCGGCGCGGAATATCGAAGAGGGTGGGTCGCTGACGATTATTGCGACGGCGCTGATTGATACCGGCAGCCGGATGGACGACGTGATCTTTGAAGAATTCAAAGGCACGGGCAACAGCGAGATCGTTCTGGATCGCAAGGTTGCCGACAAGCGGGTGTTCCCGGCGATTGATATTCTGAAGTCCGGCACCCGGAAGGAAGATCTGCTGGTTGAAAAGACCGATTTGCAGAAGACCTATGTGCTGCGGCGGATTCTGAACCCGATGGGCACGACCGATGCGATCGAATTCCTGATTTCCAAACTGAAGCAAACGAAGTCGAACGCAGAGTTCTTCGAATCGATGAACGCCTGACCGGCCTGTCATCCTTGGGGCTGCACAATGGACACGATTTTTGCTTTGGCCAGCGCCCGAGGCAAGGCTGGCGTTGCGGTTATCCGGCTGTCCGGACCGCAGGCCCATGACACGGTGGCGCGGATGGCGCCTTTGCCGTCTCTGCGCCATGCGGGACTGCGCCGGCTGACCTGGAACGGCGAAGTGCTTGACGAGGCGGTGGTGATCCTTTTCGCGGCCGGCGCGAGCTTCACCGGAGAGCAGAGCGCAGAGTTGCATCTGCACGGCAGCACTGCCGTGGTGGGCAAGGTCATGCAGGTGCTGGGCGGGATTGCCGGGTTGCGGGGCGCGGAACCGGGGGAGTTCACCCGTCGCGCATTGGAAAACGGGCGATTGGATCTGGCGCAGGTTGAGGGTTTGGCCGACCTGATCGACGCCGAGACTGAGGCGCAGCGTAAGCAGGCGATGCGTGTTCTGTCGGGCGCGCTGGGCCAGCGGGTTGACCTGTGGCGCACCCAGTTGATCCGCGCAGCCGCCCTGATTGAGGCGACGATTGACTTCGCGGATGAGGATGTTCCGGTCGATGTGACGCCAGAGGTTTCGGCCCTTCTGGAGCGCTTGCTTTTGGAGTTGCGCCTGGAACTGGACGGCGCTGTGGCGGCGGAACGGGTGCGCGACGGGTTCGAGGTTGCTATTGTCGGCGCGCCGAATGTGGGGAAATCGACGCTGTTGAATGCCTTCGCCGGTAGGGAAGCGGCAATCACGTCGGAAATCGCCGGAACGACCCGTGATGTCATTGAGGTTCGGATGGACATTGACGGTCTGGCGGTGACGTTTCTGGATACGGCGGGGCTGCGGACCTCTGACGATGTCATTGAAAATATTGGCATTGAGCGGGCAATGGCGCGCGCGCAGCAGTCGGATTTGCGGTTGTTTCTGGTGAATGGGCCGGATGAGCAGTTGATGCTGGAGCCCGGTGCGGGCGATTTGATCGTTCTGGCCAAGGATGATCTGCAAGAGCGACCGGGCCTGTCGGTATCCGGCAAGACGGGTGCGGGCGTGGCCGAGCTGTTGCAGGAAATCGCGACCCGGCTTGGGGAGCGGGCGGCGGGTGCAGGGTTGCTGATCCGTGAGCGGCAGCGTATCGCGATGCAGCGGGCTGTGCTAAGGTTGGAATCGGCCTTGGCTGGGCTTGCCCGCGCGGGTGAAATGCCGGAGCTGATTGCGGCGGAACTGCGCGATGCGTCGCAGGCGTTGCAGGCGATGGTTGGACGAATAGACGCGGAAAGCTTGCTGGATGAGATATTCGCAAGCTTTTGTATCGGAAAGTGAGGATGTTTCACGTGAAACATTATGATGTTCTGGTGGTGGGTGGCGGGCACGCTGGCGCAGAGGCAGCCGCGGCCGCGGCGCGATATGGTGCGGCGACCGCGCTAGTCACCCTGAAACGCGATGCGATCGGCACGATGTCTTGCAATCCGGCGATCGGAGGCCTGGGAAAAGGCCATCTGGTGCGAGAAATTGATGCGATGGACGGCATCATGGCGCGTGCGGCCGACGCCGCCGGTATCCAGTTTCGATTGCTGAACCGGCGGAAGGGCCCTGCAGTTCAGGGGCCGCGCGCGCAGGCGGACCGCAAGCTGTATCGCAGTTCAATCCAGCGGCTGTTGGCGGATGAGCCGGGGCTGGACATTCTTGAGGCCGAAGTCAGCAAACTGCTGCTGCAAGGCGGGCGGGTGGTTGGTGTTGGACTGGAGGACGGAAGCGAGATTCAGGCCAAGGGCGTTGTCCTGACCACGGGCACCTTTCTGAACGGTGTGATTCACATTGGCGATCAAAGACGCTCCGGTGGCCGGATGGGGGATGCACCGTCGATTGTGCTGGCCGAGCAATTGGCTGGCTTGGGGTTGGCGCAGGGGCGTCTGAAGACGGGAACGCCGCCGCGGCTGGATGGTCGAACCATTCGCTGGGACGTGTTGGAGCGTCAGCCGGGCGATGCGGAACCGGAGTTGTTTTCCTTCATGAGTCGGGGGGTCAAGGCGCGGCAGGTCGATTGCGGCATCACCCACACGAACGAGCGGACGCATGACATCGTTCGGGCCAATCTTGGCCGGTCTGCGATGTATGGTGGCCATATCGAGGGCGTTGGGCCGCGCTATTGCCCGTCGCTGGAAGACAAGGTCGTGCGGTTTGCCGACAAAGCGTCGCATCAGGTCTTTCTTGAGCCGGAAGGGCTGGACGACCACACTGTGTACCCGAACGGAATCTCGTCCTCGCTGCCCGTCGCGGTGCAGGAAGATTACGTTCATTCGATCCTTGGGCTGGAAGCGGCGACGATTACCCAGCCGGGTTATGCGATCGAGTACGACTACTTTGACCCGCGCGGGCTTGACCTATGGTTGCAGGTGAAAGTGCTTCCGGGGTTGTACTTCGCTGGGCAAATCAATGGGACAACTGGATACGAAGAGGCGGCCGCGCAGGGCTTGGTCGCAGGTCTTTCTGCGGCGGCAGCCGCTACGGGCGGGCAGACGCCGGAGTTTCGACGCGCCCAAAGCTACATCGGCGTCATGGTTGACGACCTGACCAGCCGGGGCGTGACGGAACCCTATCGGATGTTCACCTCACGGGCAGAGTACCGGCTGGCCCTGCGGGCAGATAACGCGGATCAACGGCTGACCCCAATGGGGATTGATTTGGGCTGTGTCAGAGACGCCCGAGCTGCAACATTCTTGGCAAAGCGCGAGTCTTTGGAGCGCGCCCGCGTCTTGCTGAGCGAAAGCACGTTCTCACCGCGGGAATTGTCTGCGGTGGGTATCACGCTGAACCAGGACGGTGCGCGACGCTCTGCGCTGGCCGTTATGGCCTATCCGTTGGTGACAAAGCATCAGGTCCTTGCGCTTGTGCCGGGCTATGGTGGCTTTGATCCAGACGTGCAAGACCAGGCTGCGCGCGACGCACTATACGCACCCTATCTTGAGCGGCAAAGCGAAGAGGCTGATGCGTTGCAGCGCGAGGAGATGGCGGTGATCCCGAAAGGGTTTAATTTCGAGGGCTTGCCGGGCCTTTCCTCTGAACTTGCTGCAAAGCTGGCGCGGGTACGGCCCGCAAATCTTGCGCAGGCGAAGCGGATTGAGGGGATGACTCCGGCCGCGCTGATCCTGCTGTTGGCCCATATTCGCAAGGCGCGGCGTGGAGTGGCCGCTGAATGACGGACCGCTACGAAGACTTGCCAGACTGGTTGAGTGTTTCACGTGAAACATACGCAGACCTACAAGCCTATGCGGGTCTGGTGACGAAGTGGAATCCAGCGGTGAATCTGGTGTCAAAGATCGGAATGGAGGATCTGTGGCATCGGCATATCCTTGATTCGGCGCAAGTCTTTCCCCTCATGGCTGAACGTGCTGCGACGGCAGAGCTGTGGTGCGATTTGGGGAGCGGCGGTGGCTTTCCGGGTTTGGTTGTTGCCATATTGGCGAAGCATGCGCATTCCGGTATGGAAGTGGTTCTGGTCGAATCGGATCGGCGCAAGGGTGTTTTCCTTGCCGAGGTCGCGCGGAATTTGCAGTTGAACGTCTCGGTCCTCAGCCAGAGGATCGACGAGGTTCCGCCATTGGCGGCAGATATTCTTTCGGCGCGTGGCCTCGCCTCGCTGGATCTGTTGTGTGGATTTGCGGACCGGCATCTGCGCAAGGGCGGCGCGGCGGTTTTTCCCAAGGGCGCGACGGTAGCTGCAGAGGTCAATGCGGCAAAACGGCC
>CAMFLG010000050.1 GCA_945957495.1 uncultured Pseudorhodobacter sp.
CCGCAAGGCAGATCAACAGGGCCAGCCAAACAAGAAGCCGCTGCATCAGCCATCCTCCAGATGCAGCAACAGGCCAAGCGCCATGAAGGCCCCGGCAAACGGTGGGCCCCAAGCGGCCAGTGCAATCGGGATTTGAGCGTTCACACCAAGCACTTGCGCGAAATTGCGCAGAAAGAAAATGGCAAATCCGCCCAGCAGAGCCAGCAAGACCATCTGGCCGGTCTTGCCCGATCTGGCGTGGCGCATGGTGAAACCGGCGGCGATCAGCACCATCGCGGCCAGAAGCAGGGGCAGCGCCAGTTCCATCTGCATCCAGACGCGATAGCTGCGCGCCGAGAATCCAGCCTTTTCCAGATCGGCGATATGGCTGCGCAGGTTCCAGAACGCGATGGACGAAGGTTCACCAAAGCTGTTGCGGATGCGGTCCTGATTGAGGTCGGTGGCAACGCGAATCTCGGGAACGGCCTCGGTGGCCGAAAGTTCGGGGTTGTCCTGGGTCAGATCCCAGCGTTTTGCGTTCAACAGCACCCACGCGCCGGGTTCCAGCCGCGCGGTCTGCGCCTCAATACGTTCAATCGGCGTGCCATCGGTTGCAAAGGTCTGCAAGGTCACGTCATTGATTTCGCTGCCATCGGGGTTGCCCCGGGTGGCGCGGATCACGGTTTGCGCCTCAGACGTGCCTTGTCGCATCCAAAGCCCGTTGGACGAAATCGACATCACCGCATCGGTGCCCTGCGCTTGCAGGCGATCATAGGATTTCGAGGTTGCCGCAACCAGCGGGTTCAGGATTGTCACAGAAAAGGCCCCGAACAGCACCGCGACCGCCACTGGCGCCAACAGAAAGCTGAGCCCGGACCGCCCGGCGGCGCGCACCACGACCAGTTCGGACGACCGCGCCAAGGCCAGAAACAGCGCGATGCCGGTCAGAAGCATCAGCAGCGGCAGGATCTGATAAAGGCTTTCCGGCACATTCAGCAGCGAAAGATACGCCGCCTGACGCAAGCTGTCGGCGCTACGCCGAAGCTGATCAATCATGTCGATCAACAGCATAATTCCGGCAAACCCGCCGAACACCCACAGGAACATGCCCAGAAACCGCCGGGCGAAATAAAGGTTCAGGATCATACCGGAACCTCGGCACGTTTGACCCGGCGCGGGCGCTGTGAAACCCACAACTCGGCAGCACCTATGGCGATGGCAAGGACGGGCGCGGCATAGACCATTCCCCAATTGCCGGACCCGACCTGCGCGCTGCTGGAGGTCATGGTTGCCACCGCCTGCACCACCAGCAACAAGAGGATAGACACCAGAATCTGCCGCCACAGGCCAAAGCGGCTGAATGCCCCCAGCAAAAGTGAGGAAAACCCGATCAGCGCCGCGCCCACCGCCATGAGGGGCTGAGCCATGCGGCTATGTGCCTCAAACAGAAACTCGTCACGGCTGCGTCCGGTTTCCGCAAGCAGGGCGTCCGAGGCGGAAAGAAGATCAGGCGTGAAAAGTTCTTCCATGCTGCGGTTGGCAGGTTTCGGCATCGCGATCAGGCCTGACAGATCATAGGTGAAGTCGCGAAACCGTGTGACCGTCAACTGCCCCGTCGTGGTGTCCAGCATTTGCACCATGCCATTGAACATCAACAGTTTCGGCCCGGTATCTGTGTGTGAGAAGAGCGCCTTGCGCGCGGTATAGGTGGCCCGTTGGTTGCCATCGCGATCATCCGCAAGGAAAAGGTCCAGCAATTCGCCGTTGCTGGCAATCTGGCGGATATAGACGGTGATGCCGTCGGACGGGTGCAGAAACTGGCCGTCCTTCAGGAAACGGGACGTGGTGTTCTGCGCGATCTCTGCGCTGCGCTGCGACAGGGCGGACCGGCTGGCGGGCACAAGATAATGCATCAGAACCAGCAGCATCAGGGAAACGATCATGCCGAAATACAGCACTGGGCGCGCCACACGAAAGGCGGAAAAGCCTGTGGCCTGCATGACGACAAGTTCGCTGTCCGACATCAGGCGGTTGGCGGCGTAGACGGCGGCCACGAAGGCCGATAGCGGCAAAACCAGCCGGATCACGTTGGGCAGGGTCAGCAAGGAGATTTGCAGAAAAACCAGTGCCGATTGGCCGTCACCGATGAGGTCATCGAAAAGGCCGACAGCCCGGTTGACCCAATAAACGGCCACCAGAACCAGCGAGAAAAACCCGAACAACGCAAGCAGTTGTGTCAGAAGATAGCGATCAAAGCGCGACACGCGACGGCGGCCCCCAGGCAAGAATTCTGCCGCGACGCTAGCGGAAAACCCCGGCGGGGAAAACTCATATCTGGCCTTTGCCGCCGCCCTTCGTTAGCCTTCGGCAAAAGCCTGCGCCCGTGGCGCGCAAGATCGAGGGTCAGATGTCGCATCCAGTCGCTATTCAGTTTCAACCGGTTGATTTGGCAGGTCTTGCCCAGATGGCGGGCCGCATCGCGCTGATCTTTGACGGGGCCGAACCGGCCACGGCGGCGGCGCGCGGGCTGAACCGGATCACCAAGGGGGCCGTGGCGCGGGCAATGGCGTCGCAGGCGGCGGCAAAGCTGAAACCGGGTGAGGCGATGGAACTGGCCTTTCCGGCAGGGCTTGCCGCCGAGGCGCTGCATCTGGTGCGTCTGCCGCGCAATGCCTCTGTGGCCGAGGCGCGCAAAGCCGGGGCGACGGTGGCGCGTGCGCTTTCGGCCAGTGGCATGACGGTGATCGCGGGGGGGCATCCGCGGGCGGCGGATATCTCTTTCGGGCTGGCGCTGCGCGCCTATGATTTCGGCCCGCACAAGACGACCCCTGCGACCGAATTCGGGCCTGTCACCATCGCCGTGGCTAATCCAGAGGCTGTTGCGGCGGCGGCGGCACCGATGGCTGCCGTGGCCGAAGGCGTGTTTTTCACCCGCGATCTGGTCAATGAACCGGCCAATATCCTGACCACCTATGATTTCGCCGCCCGGCTGGCTGCGATGCAGGAACTGGGGCTTGAGGTGGAAATCCTTGAAGAAGACCAGTTGGAGCGGCTGGGTATGCGGGCGCTGCTGGGCGTCGGGCAGGGGTCGGAAAGCCCGTCCAAGGTGGTGGTCATGCAATGGCATGGCGGCGCCAAGGATGAGCCGCCGCTTGCTTTGGTCGGCAAGGGCGTCGTGTTCGATACCGGCGGCATTTCGATCAAGCCTGCGGCGGGCATGGAAGACATGACCATGGATATGGGCGGCGCGGGCGTGGTGGCGGGTGTCATGCGTACTCTGGCGCTGCGCGGGGCCAAGGCCAATGTTGTTGGTTTGGTTGGCATCGTGGAAAACATGCCCGACGGTCGCGCACAACGCCCGGGCGATGTGGTGCGTTCGATGAAGGGCGACACGATCGAGGTGATCAACACCGACGCCGAGGGCCGTCTCGTGCTGGCGGATGTGTTGTGGTACGCGCAGGATCGATTCAAACCCAAGGGTGTGATTGATCTGGCGACGCTGACCGGCGCGATCATCGTGGCATTGGGGCATGAGAATACCGGCGTGTTTTCCAATGACGACGCGCTGTGCAACGCCTTCCTGCGGGCTGCGGCACAAGAGGGCGAAGGTGCGTGGCGGATGCCGATGGGGCAGGGCTATGACGACAAGCTAAAATCGCGGGTGGCCGATATGGTGAATTCTTGCGGGCGCGATGGCGGGTCGATCACGGCGGCGCATTTCCTGCGCCGGTTCATCAAGCCCGATATGCCCTGGTGCCATCTGGACATTGCAGGCACCGCCCTGTTGAAAACCGAAAGCGCGCTTGCACCCAAGGGGGCAACCGGCTGGGGGGTGATGGCGCTGAACCGGCTGATCCAGAATCAGTTCGAGGCGAAATAACCCGATGCGCCCACCCGCCTGCCTGCGGCGTCGGCCATGAGCGTGGCGATGTTCTACCATCTGACGCGCTCGACCGTCGAAGAAACGATGGCGACGCTGCTGCCCCGCGCGCTGGCGCAAGGCTGGCGGGTGATGGTGCGCGGATGCCGGCAAGACACGTTGGAGCGGTTGGATCAGGCGCTTTGGCTGGGGCCAGAGGACGGCTTTCTGCCGCACGGATTGCAGGGCGGGCCGTATGACGCCGATCAGCCGATCCTGCTGGGCACGGGGGCCATCACCAATGATGCCCGCGCGCTGATGCTGGTGGAAAGCGCCGTCACCACCCCGGCAGAGGCGGCACCGTTGGAGCGGGTCTGGGTGATTTTCGACGGGGCGGATCAGGTGGCGCTGACGGCGGCCCGCGCGCTGTGGACTGCTTTGACCGGGGCGGGGATGGCCGCGCAGTATTGGTCAGAAGAATCGGGACGCTGGGAAAAGAAGACTGAAAAGGCAGCGCGTTAGCGCTGCAGGATCATTTCGTCGCCCTGCATGGTGATCGAAAACAGGCCCAGATAATCCATCCCCAACAGCGATCCGTTCATCTCTGCCTCGTTGACATAGGCGATGACATCGCTGTCCCGGAACGGCCCAAGCTCTACCTCTGGCAGGGTGATGCGGGCGGTGCGGACGGGGCCGTTGGCGGTTTGCGCCTGACCCAGAAAGCGCAGGCTGGCGGGGTCGATCCCAAGGCTGCGGGCGTCTTCGGGGGACAGGACGATGTTGCTGGCGCCGGTGTCGGCCATGAAGGCCACCGTCTGCCCGTTGATGTTCAGGCTCAGGTAATAGTGGCCGTCCGGTGCGCGTGGGATCAGGACGCGCCCGGGTTCAATCTGTTGAAATGGCATGATGTCGCGGCGCAGATCGTGCCAAAGGCCATAGCCCACCCCAAGGCCCAGAAAGATCATGGCCCAGGCCAGAAGCACGCGCAGGGCGTGACCCATCTTTTGCCGGTATTCCACCAGAACCCAGCCGGTGACTGACACCAGCAGCAAGCCAAGATAGACCACACGCATCAGATCGTCGGTTGTCATCCGATCAGCCCGGTGCCCCGCACGCCGTCGATGACGAATTGCACCGAAAGCGCCGCCAGAAGCATGCCCAACAGCCGCGTGATCACAATGGTGCCGGTGCGGCCCAGCATGCGTTCAATGGGCGGAGAGGCCAGCAAGAACAGGTAGGTCGCAATCATCATCGCCAGCAACAGCCCCATCACCGCCGTCGTGCCAACCCATCCCGGGCCGGATTTGCCGACCAGCAGGATCATCGTGGCAATTGCGCCGGGCCCGGCAATCAGTGGTGTGGCCAAGGGAAACACCGAAGGGTCGTGGTGCGGGTCTGGCTGTTGCCCCTCGCGGCGCTGGGTGCGGCGTTCAAACAGCATGTCGAGCGCGGTCAGGAACAGCAAGATCCCGCCCGCGATGCGAAAGGCGGGCATGGAAATGCCGATGAAACCCAAAAGCGCCTCGCCCGTCAGGCCAAAGGCCATCAGCAGAACAGTTGCGATGATGCAGGCGCGCAAGGCCATCTTGCGGCGATGGGCGTCGTCCATGCCTTGGGTCAGGGCGATGAACAGCGGCACCAGACCCGGCGGGTCGATCACCACGAACAGCGTGGCGAAGGCGGTGATGAGAAACGCGCTGTCCATGGTTCAGGTTTAGGCGGGCAAACCGGTGCAGGGCAAGGAAATTCGCGGCGGCGTCAGACGATGCGCGGGCCTAGCGTGGCGGGGTCAACGCCTGTGACTGACCAGAATTCGGCGGCAAAGGGTGGCAGTTTGGCCAGAACCGCCTGCAGATCGGCGTAGTGGACGGATTTGCGCAGGGCCAGCGCGCAGCCTTCGACGCATGTGGCGGGGGCGATGTTGTGGTGGCGGCGCAGGCTTTGCGTCTCTGCCGTCCAATCGGCACGGGTGCCGGGGGGCAGGGGCGGGCGGTCAAGCTGCCAGTCGGCGACGAACAGCGCGCGCAGAACGGCAGGAAGAAGCTGCGCGAAATCAATAGCTTGCTGTGGCGTCAGGCGGTTGCGGAAGGCACGCAACACGCCCTCAACGGCGGTGAAGGTGCTGTGGTCGGTGGGCGTGCCGATGGCGTCTTGCGCATCCGCCAGAAAGGCTTGCCATTCGCGGCTGGCCTGACGGTAGGTCCAGGGCATCGGCATGGCTGTTACCCCGCAGCGGTTTCCAGTTTTTCCTGCGCGGAAAGCCACATCGCCTCTGCCCGGTCCAAGGCATCCATGACCTCGCCGTATTTCTTGTTCCAGGTTTCCAGCTCTCCGCGGCGGCTGTCTTCGTAAAGCTCTGGATCGGCGAGCTTTTTCGCCAGTTTGTCACGCATGTCGTTCAGTTTGGCCAGACGCTCTTCGGATTTCTTGACCTCGGCGCGCAGGGCCTTGATTTCGTCCTGGCTGGCTTTCTTCGGCTTTTCCACCAGTTTGACCGGCTTTGCCTCTTCATCGCCGGCCAGAAGTTGGCGACGATAGGCGTCAAGGTCTTCCAGATAGGGCTGCACCGAGCCGCCTTTGACCAGCCAAAGCCGATCCGCCACCAGCGACAGTAGGTGCATGTCATGGCTGACCAGAACCACTGCGCCGGAATATTCGGTCAGCGCCTCGACCAGCGCCTCGCGGCTTTCCATGTCAAGGTGGTTGGTCGGTTCGTCAAGGATCAGCAGATGCGGCGCGTCGATGGTGGCCAAAAGCAGCGAGAGCCGGGCCTTTTGGCCACCCGACAGGCGACCGACAGCGGTTTCGGCCTGATCCGCGCCAAGGCCAAAGCCCGCAAGCCGGGCGCGCAGGCGGGGCTGGCCCTCTGCCGGGCGCAGGCGCATGACGTGTTGCAAGGGCGTTTCGTCGATGAAAAGTTCGTCCACCTGATGCTGCGCGAAATAGCCGATGCGCAGTTTGGAAGAGCGCACCATCTTGCCTTCCGCAGGTTCCAGCTTGCCCGCAAGCAGCTTGGATAGGGTGGATTTACCCTCGCCGTTGCGGCCCAAAAGCGCGATGCGGTCGTCCTGATCAATGCGCAAGGACAGCTTCTTCAGGATCAACGGGCCGCCGTAACCCACGGAAACGCCTTCCATATTGATGATGGGGGGCGAAAGTTCCTCGGGTTCGGGGAAGGTGAATACCACCTTCTTTGCGTCTTCGGGGGCGGTGATCGTTTCCATTTTCTCCAGCATTTTCACGCGGGACTGTGCTTGTGCTGCTTTGGAGGCCTTTGCCTTGAAACGATCAACGAAGGCTTGCAGATGCGCGCGCCGGGCGTCTTGTTTGCGCGCCTCGGCCTGCAGGACGGCGCGGCGTTCTGCCACTTGCCGCGCGAATTGGTCATAGGGGCCGGACCAGTAGGTCAGCTTCTTGTTGTCCAGATGCAGGATGCCGGTGACGGCGCGGTTCAGAAGGCCGCGGTCGTGCGAGATGATCAGAACGGTGTGCGGATATTTCTGCAGATAGCTTTCCAGCCAGAGCGCGCCTTCAAGATCCAGATAGTTGGTGGGTTCGTCCAAAAGCAGGTAATCGGGCTGGGCAAACAACACCCCCGCCAGCGCCACGCGCATCCGCCAGCCGCCAGAAAAATCCGAACAGGGGCGCAGTTGCGCCTCGGCGTCAAAGCCTAAGCCCTTGAGAATGCTGGAGGCGCGACCCTCTGCCGACCAGGCGTCGATATCGGCAAGGCGGTGCTGAATTTCGGCGATGCGGTGGGGATCATGCGCGGTTTCGGATTCCTTCATCAGCGCCGCGCGTTCGGTATCGGCGGCGAGAACCGTATCCAGAAGGCTGGTGGACGAGGACGGCACCTCTTGTGCGACACCGCCGATGCGGGCGCGGGCTGGCATCGAAATCTCGCCCCCTTCCAGCGCCAGTTCCTTTTTGATCAGCCGGAACAGCGTGGTCTTGCCCGCGCCGTTGCGCCCGACAAGGCCGACCTTGTGGCCGGTGGGAATGGTGGCCGAGGCCCCTTCAAACAGGGGGCGGCCTTCGACGGAATAGGTGATGTCTTCGATTTTCAGCATGGCGGGGGCTTGCCCTATGGGGCGGGCGGCGTCAACGGGGGACGGAAAAACCCTGTGCTTAATCCGTGCTTATTCCGTGCTTTTGCTGTGCACACGCGCAAGCCTGACGGCTTTTCATCGCAAGCCAGCCGTGATAGCAGGCGCGCACATCAATTCCGGGCGATCCCGCCCTATTCCATGGAGAGCCAAATGGCCATCGAACGCACCCTGTCGATCATCAAGCCCGACGCCACCAAACGCAACCTGACCGGCAAGATCGTTGCCAAGTTCGAAGACGCGGGCCTGCGCGTTGTGGCGTCCAAGCGCATCCATCTTTCGACCGCCACCGCCGGTGCGTTCTATGCTGAACATTCCGAGCGCGGTTTTTACGGCGAACTCGTCGCCTACATGGCGTCCGAGCCGGTCGTGGTTCAGGTTCTGGAAGGCGAAGGCGCAATTGCCAAGAACCGTGAAGTGATGGGCGCCACCGATCCGGCCGCCGCCGCCGCTGGCACGATCCGCAAGGAATTTGCGCTGTCCAAGGGTGAAAATTCGGTTCACGGGTCGGACTCGGAAGCCTCGGCTGCGCGCGAGATCGCGTTCTTCTTCTCGGGTCTTGAACTCGTCGGCTGATACCCGGGCACGGGCGGCGTCAACGCCGTTCGATCACGCCAAAGAATTGCAGGGCCGCTTCCAGTTCGGAGCGGCCCTTTTCTTTTGTGCCGGCCATGCTGGCCTTGATCGCATCAAAGCGGGTGCGCAGGGCTTTCTTCTCGTCACCCTGACAGTCGTTCCACGGACGGCCCTGCAGGCCCATGACCAAGGCGTAATAGCCGATGAAATGCGGGGCCAGGCCTGCGGCCAGCCAGCGGCGATAGCCCTCATCCGCACCCATTTCGCGCAACTGCTCGGCGCTGTGGATGCCCGCCTTGGCAAACGCCTCGGCCGTGGCGGGGCCAAGGTTGGGGATGGAGGAAACCGGGCTGGGCATGGGACGACCTGCTGAAATGACAAAGACCAGCCTAGCGGCTGGCCTTTGGGTCTGCAAATCGAAGAATGCTCAGATCGACGCCCAATCGCGGATCACGGGCGTGCTGCCTTGCTGCTGCTTGGGGCCGCTGGAGGACTGGCCCTGTTGCTGCGGTTGTTGCGGGGCCTGCGTGCTGCCGCCTTGCTGGGCGGAGGGGGAGGTAGACATCTGACTGCTCCGGTCAAAATCTCGGCATTGTGCCGATGTGTTATGTTGCGCATTGGGTGCGGCGCTAAAATGGCAACCGCAAGGTCATAATGCGCCAAATATACCCGGCCCGGGACTGTCGCAATGCGGAAACGTGACGATTTTACGTCACTGTGATCACGAGGCCGCGATAAGGGTCGCGGGGAAGCCGATCTGGTCGAGTGCTGCGATCACGGCGGTTTGCGGCGCGGTGCCCGTCACCTCGACCTGACGGGTGGTCAGATCGACGTTGATCGCGCCGATGTCCTTGAGTTGCGACAGGGTCGATGTGACCGAGGCCTTGCAATGGCCGCAGGTCATGTCGGGAACGGAAAAGACGGTCATGGGGGTTCTCCTGGCTACGCGGCCTAGATGGGGGTTCCTGTTGGGGGAAGGTCAAGGGGGCAGAGAATTTTTCTTGCCGTCTTGACCTTCCTGTCACTGGAAGCCCTAGATGAGCGGGTGAAGGAGACTTCCGATGGACACGATCAGACTGAGCCTTGACGGCATGACCTGCGCCTCTTGTGTGGCGCGGGCAGAGCGGGTGCTGAAGGCGGTGCCGGGGGTGGCGGATGCCGCCGTGAACCTTTCCACCGAAACGGCGGAGGTGCAGTTTGAAGCACCGGCCAGCCGCGACGCCATGGCGCAGGCCTTGGGGCGGGCGGGTTATCCTGTGCGGCAGTCGCATATCACGCTTTCTGTCGAAGGGATGACCTGTGCCGCCTGCACCGGGCGGGTGGAGCGGGTGCTGAAGGCGCAGCCGGGCGTGGCGGATGCGGTGGCCAATCTGGCGACGCGGCGGGCCGAGATCACGCTGTGGCAGCCGGTGGACCCGGCGGCGCTGGCGGCGGTGGTGAAACGTGCGGGGTACGAGGCGGCCCCGATGGGCGAGGCGCAGGGGCATGATCCGGCGGCCGAATTGCAAAAGCTGTGGTGGGATACCGCGATTGCGGCGGCGCTGATCCTGCCGGTGTTCGTGGCCGAAATGGGCGGGCATCTGATCCCCGGCTTTCACATGTGGCTGCATGGGTTGATCGGGTTGCAGGCACTGTGGGTTGCAGAATTCGTGCTGGTGACGCTGGTGATGATCGGGCCGGGGCGGCGGTTCTTTGTGAAGGGCATACCGTCCTTGCTGCAGGGCAGCCCGGATATGAACTCGCTGGTGGCGGTGGGGTCGGGGGCGGCCTGGATCTATTCCACGCTGGTGACGTTCTGGCCTGCGATCATTCCTGCGGCGTCGCGTTCGGTCTATTTCGAGGCGGCGGGTGTGATCATGGTGTTGATCCTGCTGGGCCGGTCTTTGGAGGCGCGGGCGCGGGGGCGGGCGGGGGCGGCGATTGCGCGGCTGGTGAAGCTCGCGCCGCGTACGGCCCGGTTGCTGGAGGCGGGCGAGGTGCGTGAGGTTGCCGTGGCCGCCCTGCTGCCCGGTCATCAGGTGCAGATCCGCCCGGGAGAGCGGATTCCGGCGGATGGTGTGGTGGTATCGGGCCATTCGACGGTGGACGAATCCATGCTGACCGGCGAGCCGCTGGGGCAGGAAAAGCAGGCGGGCGACCGGCTGACCGGCGGTACGGTGAACGGCACCGGTGGGTTGGTGATGCAGGTCACGGATGTGGGGGCCAGAACCGTGCTGGCACGGATCATCGCCTTGGTGGAAAGCGCGCAAGGATCGAAGCTGCCGGTGCAGGCGCTGGTGGACCGGATCACGCTTTGGTTTGTGCCGGTGGTGATGGGGATTGCGGCGCTGACGGTGATGGTCTGGTTGATCGTCGGGCCGGGGCTGGCCGAGGCGCTGGTGGCCGGGGTGTCGGTGCTGATCATCGCCTGCCCCTGCGCGATGGGTCTGGCGACGCCGGTATCTATTCTGGTTGGCACTGGACGTGCGGCAGAGCTGGGCATCCTGTTTCGCAAGGGCGAGGCGTTGCAGCGGCTGGAAGGGGTGGCGCGGGTGGCGTTTGACAAGACCGGCACGCTGACGCTGGGCAAGCCGGTGGTGCAGGCGGTGCTGCCGGATCGGGCAGAGGTCTTGCAGATCGCGGCGGCGGTGGAGGCGGGGTCAGAACATCCGCTGGCGGCGGCGGTGCTGGCCGAGGCCGCGCGGCGGGGCGTTGCGGTGGCCGACGTGACCGGATTTGAGGCCGTGCCGGGCCACGGCGCGCGGGCGGTGTTGGCGGGGGTTGCGGTTTCGGTTGGATCGGCGCGGATGTTTGCCGATTTGCCCGCCGGGATGGCGGCGGCGGCAGATGTCGCGCAAGCGCAGGGGCAGGGCGTGCTGTTCGTGGGTCGCGAAGGCGTGGCGATTGGCATGATCACCGTCGCCGATCCGATCAAACCCAATGCCGCAGAGGCTGTGCGGGCGCTGCGGGGGCTTGGGGTGGACAGCATCATGATCACCGGCGATGCCGAGCGCACGGCGCGGGCGGTGGCCGGGGCCATCGACATCACCGATCTGCGTGCCGGGGTTCTGCCCGAAGGCAAGGCC
>CAMFLG010000051.1 GCA_945957495.1 uncultured Pseudorhodobacter sp.
TTTATACGGTGATGGAGCGGGTGTTCGAGGAGCTGTCCTTCACGGCGCCGGACCGGTCGGGCGACGCGGTGGTGGTGGACGCGAGTTTTGTCGAGGCCAATCTGGGGGCGCTTTCCCGGTCTGCCGATTTGTCCCGCTATGTGCTTTGAAAGGGGTGTCCCGGCCCGGGACACCTTCTGAACGGCTTTGTCTTCAATGGGTTAATCTTGCGATTAACGCATTCTTCATACATTGGCTCGGCCAACTGGCCTGTTGTCTCAAACGTAAATGGAGTGGCTTGGCGTGCGGCGTGCCCTAACGATCCTGTCCCTTGTCCTGCTGATGGCCTGCGCCCCACGCGGGCAAATCACGCTGGAGCCAAGCGCGGCGTCGGTCGGGCAGGTGCAGCGCATTTTCGTTGGGACGACCCGCGCCCAGATGCCGGACGGATCCTTTGGCAGCGGGCGGTCCGAAAACCTGAGCCTTGCGCGCTTTGACATTTCGGTTCCGCCAAATCGGGGGCTGGGCGAGATCAATTGGCCGCCGCGACACGGGCGCCGCGACGCCCAGACGCAGTTTCTGACAGTTGATGAACGCGTCTATCCCGCCGAGGCAGGCTTTCGGGCCGACCTGAAGCGGCAGCTTGACCTGACGGGCGGCGACGCGGTGATCTTTGTGCATGGCTTCAACAACAATTTTGCCGAAGGCCTGTATCGTCTGGCGCAGCTTTCGCACGACCTGAAGCTGTCCGGAACCTTCGTTCACTATGCCTGGCCCTCGGCTGCAGACCCTCTTGGCTATGAATTTGACAGGGATTCGGCGATGTTTGCGCGGGATGGGCTGGAGCGTCTGATCCGCGAGGTTGAACGTGCCGGGGCCAAGCGGATTCTGTTGGTTGCACATTCGATGGGGGCAGAGCTTACCATGGAGACGCTGCAGCAGATCGCCATTCGCGGCGGCAAACGCACCCTTGACCACATCGGCGGGGTCATTCTGATTTCACCGGATATTGATGTCGATGTGTTCCGCAGTCAGGCGCATGCGATAGGTCATCTGCCCCAACCCTTCGTAATTTTCGGTTCCAACCGCGACCGCTATCTGCGGCTTTCGGCGGCTGTAACGGGAACGCCCGATCGGCTTGGCTCGGTTTCCGATGTTACCAGTCTGGCCGATCTGGATGTGACGGTGCTGGATGTTGGCAATTTTTCTGCCGGTGCTGGGCATTTCGTGTTTGGTGATTCAGCGGCGTTGATCGGGCTGTTTGACAGCCTGCCAGAGTTCGAGGCGGCCCTGAATGCGCCGCGCGGCTTTCAGAATACGCAAGACCCCGGCCCCGCCGCGCCCGACCAAAAGGCAAAGCGGGTGGTGCTGCCGGGGCCAACCGTGGAATGCAAGGATACGCTTTGGCGTTTGGTGCCCTTGGGGTGCTGAGGTGCACATCGCCAGCTTTGCTTGGCCGAAAGGGCCGCGCTACATCACCGCGCCGATTTGCCATGGCACGAATTCGGCGCCGCCAAAGCCCAGCGCCTCTGATTTCGTGACCTCGCCCGAGGCGACGCGGATCATCAGTTCGAACAGCTCTCGCCCCTTTTCGGCAAGCGTCACGCCCTCCAGAATGTCGCCGGTGTTCAGATCCATATCCTCTTGCATATGGGTGAACATTTCGGTGTTGGTGGCGACCTTGATGCAGGGTACGGGCTTGTACCCCGAAACCGAACCGCGCCCGGTGGTGAACACGATCAGATTGGCCCCCGACGCCACCTGCCCGGTGACAGAGCAGGGATCATAGCCTGGGCTGTCCATGAAGACGAAGCCCTTGCGGTCAATCGGTTCGGCAAAAAGATAGACGCCTTCCAAGGGGGCAGAGCCGCCCTTGGCAACCGCGCCCAGACTTTTTTCCAGAATGGTGGTCAAGCCGCCGCGTTTGTTGCCGGGGCTTGGGTTATTATCCATCTCGCCCTTGTTTCGGGCGGTGTAATCCTCCCACCAGTGGATGCGGTCGATCAGCTTTTCGCCAACCTCCGGGCTGACGGCGCGGGCGGTGAGCAGGTGTTCGGCGCCGTAAATCTCTGACGTTTCCGACAGGATCGTGGTGCCGCCATGCGCAACTAGCAGATCGGAGGCCACGCCGAGCGCGGGGTTGGCGGTGATGCCGGAGTAGCCATCCGACCCGCCGCACTGCATTCCGATCACCAGTTCAGAAACCGGGATCGGCTCGCGCTGGCAAGCCTCGGCCACCGTGGCCAGTTCGCGCAGCGCCGCGACGCCGCGTTCAACGGTGCGACGGGTGCCGCCGGCTTCCTGAATGGTCATGTGGTGAAACTGGCCATCAGCGCGCAGGCGGGCCTTGCCGATCAGGGCGGGGATCTGCAGCACTTCGCAGCCCAGACCGACCAGCAGGATGCCCGCGAAATTCGGGTTCTTGGCGTAGCCCTGCAGGGTGCGGAACAGAGTGTCATAACCTTCGTTGTTGCCCGCCATGCCGCAGCCGGAAGAATGGGCAATTGGTACGATGCCATCGACGTTTTTCAAGGCGCGAAACCAATCAGTCTTTTCCGCCTCTTCGGCGATGAAGCGGGCCACCGAGCCAGAGCAGTTCACCGAGGTCAGAACGCCGAGGTAGTTGCGTGTGCCGGCGCGGCCATCGGCGCGGCGAAAGCCCTGAAATGTGCGAAGTTCAGTCGCTGGTGTGACCGGGTGCATATCGGACCCGATGGCATGATCAAGGGCAAGGGCGGACATGCCCAGATTCTGGACATGAACGTGGTCGCCCGCCGCAATCGCGCGCGTGGCCTGCCCGATGATCTGGCCATAACGCCGCACCGTGGCACCTTGGTCGATGGGGTGCAGGGCGAATTTATGGCCGCGCGGAACGGGATTTGTCAGCGTGACATTGGCGACATGGGTTCCGGCAGAAAGGTCTGCCAAGGCAATGCCGACATCATCGCTTTCGGCAAGGACGATGTGGTTGGGTTTCATTGCCCAACCCCGGCCAAGGCGCGGTCAAGATGAGTGTAGCCGCCATCGACGAACAGCCACTGTCCGGTCAGGTGCAGGGCACGCTGCGACAGGGCAAAGACCACCATCGCGGCGATTTCGTCGGCGCCGGTCATGCGCTGACCCAGCGGGATGCGGGCAGTGATTTCGGCCAGCTTCGCCGTGGGGTCGTCAAAGCTGTTGATCCAGCGTTCGTAAAGAGGGGTCATCACCTCTGCCGGGATGACGGCGTTGACGCGTACGCCGTGTGGGGCAAAGGCGGCGGCCCATTCGCGGGTCAGCCCCAGCTGCGCGGCCTTGGCCGCGACATAGGCCGAGGTGTTGCCCTGACCAGTGACTGCGGTTTTTGAGCTGATATTCACAATGGCGCCAGTGGTGTCTTTCAGATCCTGCTGCAACAGGTGAACCAGCGTGTAGTAATGGATCAGGTTGCGATCAAGCGAGGCGCGAAACGCCTCGGGCCCAGCCTCGATTCCAACGCCGTCATTGACGCCCGCGTTGTTGACCAGACCGTAGATGGCGCCAAAGCGGGCGCGGGTTTCATCAACCGCGGCGCGGCATTCATCATCGTTGGAAAGTTCAACCTGCATCCAGCCAGCCATCGGGCCCAAGGACGCCAGCCAGTCGGGATCGGGCGCGCGGCGGGCAAAGATCACCGGTGCCGCACCTTCCGCCGCCAGCTGCTGCGAGATGGCACCACCGATGCCTGCCGCACCCCCCGTGACGATCACCACTTTGCCCTTCAGGCCCATATCCATCGTATTCTTCCTTGTCATGAAACCGGCCCCGGAAAACCGGGGCCGGTGGTCTTGTAGATCAGATCAATCGTAGAGAACGGCCACGATTTCCGGGGCGTCGATGTTGGTCTTGTCGTACCAGGCGAAGCCCGAGTCGATCTTGGGCGGCAGTTTCTCGCCTTTGACGGCGGCAATGGCGGCCTTGACGGTTTCGTAGCCAATACCGACCGGGTTCTGCGTGATGGCACCGGCCATTTCGCCCGAACGGATCGCGTCTTTCTGCAGCTTGCCCGAGTCATAACCGATCACGGTGATGCCAGTTGCACCGGTTTCCTTGACGCCGTTCAGCACACCGATGGCAGAGCCTTCATTCGCGCCGAAAAAGCCTTTCAGATCGGGATGGGCAGTCAGGATCGCCTTGGTGATCTCTGTCGATTGCAGTTGGTCGCCCGCGCCGTATTGGATATCGACGATCTCGATATTCGGATAGGCTTCCTTGACGCGGTTCACAAAGCCATCGCGGCGGTCGATGCCGGTGCGCGAGGTTTGGTCGTGAACGACAAGCGCCACTTTGCCCGCGCCACCGATCAGTTCGGCCATCTTGTCGGCAGCAAAGGCGGCTGCGGCAAGGTTGTCGGTGGTGACGGTGGTTGCCGGAATATCGCTGTCAACGCCAGAGTCGAAGGCGATGATCGGGATGCCGGCTTCTTGCGCCTGTTTCAGCAGCGGGATGGCGGCCTGGCTGTCCAGCGCTGCAAAGCCGATGGCGGCGGGTTTCTTGGCAAGGGCGGCGGCAAGCATATCCATCTGCTTGTCAACCTGGGCTTCGGTATCCGGGCCCTCGAAGGTGACATCCACGCCGAATTCGGTGGCGGCCTTGTCTGCGCCTGCCTTCACCGCTTGCCAGAACTGGTGCTGAAAGCCTTTCGAGATCAGCGGGATGTAAAGCTTGTCCTGGGCGCGGGCGATGCCGGTGGTGGCAAGCAATGCGCCTGCACCTGCAGCGCCGAGTAGGGTTCTTCTGTTCAGCATCGGTTTTCCTCCGTTGGATGCGTGAAAAATGTTTTCGGAACGTTCGTCGTTCTCTTCTTGGTCAGCCAGCCCGCCGTCTGCGCAGCATGTCTGCATAGACGGCGAGAATGATGATGAGGCCTGTCACCACGGTCTGCCATTCCTGGGCGACCGACATGATGCGCAGACCGTTGAGCAGTACGCTCATGATCAGAGCGCCAATGATGGTGCCCAGGACCGAGCCGCGCCCCCCGGCAAGCGAGGTGCCGCCAATCACAACGGCGGCGATCGCGTCAAGCTCATAGCCCAGACCCAGCGCGGGCTGCGCCGAGTTCAGGCGCGAGGCGATCAGCAGACCGGCAATGCCGCAGATGCTGCCCGCCAGCGCATAGATCGCTACCTTCCAGCCATCGGCGTTGACGCCAGACAGGCGCACGGCCTCTTCGTTCGAGCCCAGCGCAAAGCAGTAGCGGCCCAGCGTGGTGCGGTTCAGCACCCAAGAAATTGTCGTGGCCAGAATGAACAGGATCAACACGCCGTTTGGCAGCGGCACCGAGGGGATCACCGCGCCAATAAGCGACCCGGTGGACAGCAGCGGAAAGCTGGGGGTGTCGTTGAAATAGATCGGCTTGGTGCCAGAGATCACCAACGACAGGCCCTTGAGGATCAGCATCATGCCCAGGGTTGCGATGAAGGGCGGGATCTTCATCCGTGCAATCAGGGTGCCCGAGATGAAGCCCGAACAGCCCCCGACAATGATCGCGGCGGCGATGCCAAAGGGCAGGGCCATGCCCCAATAGGTCAGCACCACGCCAGCGATGACGGCGGTAAAGGTCATGAGCGTGCCAACTGAAAGGTCGATGCCGCCGGTGATGATCACAAGTGTTGCTGCGACGGCAAGCACACCGTTCACGCTGGTCGCTTGCAGGATGGCAAGGATGTTTGCCGTTTGCAGAAAGTTCGGCGAGGCGAGCGAAAAGAACACCAGCAGCACGATCAGACTGGCGAAGGCGAGGATCTTTTGCTGCGCGCCAGAGGCAAGCAGACCCTTGGCCGGGGCAGATTTTGCCGGGGATGATGTGGGGGCAAGTGTCATGCGAGTGCTCCTTCCAGTGCCCCATCGCGAAGCGTCGCGAGGCGCATGATCTCTTGTTGGCTGGTGTTCGGACCGCCGGGTAGAATGCCGGTCAAACGGCCTTCGCACATCACCGCTATGCGGTGCGACAGGCGCAGAACCTCTGGCAATTCCGAACTGATGACGATGATCGCCTTGCCTTGAGCTGCAAGGTCCAGCAGCAGACGGTAGATTTCGGCCTTGGCGCCCACGTCAATGCCGCGTGTGGGTTCATCAAAAATCAGAATGTCGCAGTCGCGCAACAGCCATTTGGCGATGACGACCTTTTGCTGATTGCCGCCAGACAGCAGGCGAACCTCTTGCTTGTCAGAGGGGGTGCGGATCGCAAGGCTTTGGATATAGTCGGCGGCGACCTTTGCCAGCGCCGGTTCATCAACGCGCATGAAGCGGTCGGAAAACCGTTCCAGCGACGGCAGCGCAATGTTGCCGCGCACGTCGATGCCCAGGGCAAGGCCGAAATGCTTGCGGTCTTCGGACAGATAGCCGATGCCCGCCGCCACGGCATCGCGCGGGCTGCGGATGTTGCGGGGTTGGCCATTGACGGTGATGTCGCCCGCCTCGCGCGGATCGGCACCAAAGATCACCCGGGCCACCTCTGTCCGGCCTGCGCCCATCAGGCCCGCAAAGCCCAGAATCTCGCCCCGCCGCAGATCAAAGCCGACATCGCGCACCATGCGGCCACGTTTCAACCCGCGCACCGACAGAACCACCGGAGCCGCCGACAGATCGGGGATTTCGGCGGCGGTCTGATCCAGTTCGCGGCCCACCATCATAGAGATGATGGTTTCAATCGGGGTGTCCGCGGCAGCGACGGTGCCAACATAGGCGCCGTCGCGCATGACGGTGACGCGATCGGAAATACGGCGAATCTCGTCCATCTTGTGGCTGATGTAGACGATGGCAACGCCTTCGGATTTCAGGCGGCGGATGATCGCAAAAAGCTCGTCGGTTTCGGCGTCGTTCAGGGCGGCGGTGGGTTCATCCATGATCAGGATGCGCGAACGGAACGACAGCGCCTTGGCGATTTCAACCATCTGCTGTTTGGCGATGGTCAGGCTGCGGACCTCGGCCTTTGGGTCGATTGGCACTTTCATGGCGGCAAAGATTGCCTCCGCATCGCGGTTCAGCTGCGCCTCGTTCAGCACGCCCCAGCGGTTGCGGGGTTCGCGGCCGATGAAGATGTTCTGCGCGACGTTCAGATCTGGCATGAGCGCCAGTTCCTGATGGATGATGCCGATGCCCAGCGCCTGTGCGGCGCGCGGGCCGACGATCTTTTCTTCTTGTCCGTTCACCTGAATAGAGCCGCTGTCGGGGCTGTAGATGCCCGACAGAATTTTCATCAGCGTGGATTTTCCGGCGCCGTTTTCGCCCATCAGGGCATGAACCTCGCCCGCGTAAAGATCGAACTGCGCTTCCCGCAGGGCATAGACGCCGGGGAACCGCTTTTCGATGCCAGTCATGCGGATGACGGGGGTCATGCAGCGCCCTCCATCACGACGATGGCCTTGATCAGGCTACCCCGATCTGCGGCAAGTTCCGGCAGGCGACTGGGCAGATCGGTCAGGGCGATGCGTTCGGACAAAAGGTCTTTGCCGCGGATCGCACCAGAGCGCAGCGCCGCCATGACGGTGTTGAAATCTTCGATGGTGGCGTTGCGCGACCCGATCAGGCGGGCTTCGCGTTTGTGAAATTCGGGATCGGAGAAAGTGATGTTGCCCTGTACGACCGAAATCAGAACGTAAGAGCCGCCGTGGGCAACATAGGCCAGACCTGCCTCCATTGCGCGGGCGTTGCCGGTGGCATCGAACACCACGTCATAGCCTTCGTCCTGACCGGGTGTCAGGCTGGTGTGCAGATGCGCAAAGCCAAGGCGTTGGGCGTGGGCCAACCGGTCCGGGGTGATATCCAACAAGTGAACCTCTGCGCCGCGCAGGCGGGCGAAAAGGGCAGCGCCCAGCCCGATTGGCCCGGCGCCCGTGATCAGAACGCGATCTGCCGCCGCAACCTCGCCCCGCCGCACGGCATGGGCGCCGATGGCCAGAAATTCGACCATCGCCGCGTCTTCGGCACCAAGACCGTCGGCCGGGTAAAGGTTATGCGCGGGAACAACGATGCGGGCACAAAAGCCGCCGTCGCGGTGAACGCCCAGAACCTCAATCTTGCTGCAGCAGTTCGGCTTGCCCTTGCGGCAGGCGCGGCAGGTGCCGCAGGCGATGTAGGGGTTGATAACCACGGGCGTGCCCGCCGCCCATTCCGGGGTGGTGGCGGCAACGTGGCCCGAAAGTTCGTGGCCGATCACGCGGGGATAGGCGAGGAAGGGGTGCTTGCCTTCATAGATGTGATAGTCGGTGCCGCAAATTCCTGCCGCCGCGATATCGACCAAAACCCAGCCCTCGGGTGCCGCCTGCGGTTTGGGCGCCGGGATCAGTTCAAATTGGCCCGGCGCGACACAAGTGCCGCAGAGCATCGATTCTGTCATTGGACAGCCCCCTCCCTAGTGGGCTTTTATCATTAAGAACACTAGACGAGGCGGCGCGCTTGTGTAAAGTGTTCTTTATTCATTAAGTACAAAAAACAGGACGTGTGATGGCCCGTACCGATGCGCTTTTCCGTTCTGCCTATAACCAGACGGTTGACCTTCTATCCGGCATCCAACCGGGCGCGCCGCTGCCATCCGAGTTGAAGCTGGCAGACACGTTGAAGGTCAGCCGCACGGTTGTACGGGCGGTGCAGAAAAAGCTTTCCGAAGAGGGCATCATCGGGCTGGAGGGGCGCCACAAGCCGTTACTGCGCGCCATCGCGGCGGGGGATCGGCTGGCAGAGCGGGAGGAGTATATCTCGCTCCCGGAACTGGAGGGGCGGTTTCTGGATTGGGTGCTGCGGTTCGACGTGCCTGCGGACACGCCGCTGAACGTCACGCAGCTGGCGCGGCAGTTTTCGGTTCCGCCGCATCTGCTGCAGGAGTTTCTGGCGGGGCTAAGCCATTTCGGGTTGGTAGAGCGGCGCCCACGCGGGGGATGGCGGCTGTTGGGGTTCACCGCCGATTATGCGATGGAGCTTTCGGATTTCCGCGCGCTGTTGGAGGTGAACGCCGCGCGGGTGGTGACGGCCCTGCCTGACGCGCATCCGGTCTGGAGCGCAATCGCGCGGCTGGAGCGTGAACACGCGGACCTTTTGGCGCGGATCGACACCGATTTCCGCGATTTCTCGCGTCTGGACGAACGGTTTCATGCCACGATCAATGGGGTGGTGAAGAACCGATTTGTGGTGGATTTCCAGAAGGTGATCTCGCTGATTTTCCACTACCACTATCAATGGGACAAACAGTTTGAACGCGATCGAAACAAGGCCGCGATTGGCGAACATCTGCGCATCATCGCGGCGCTGAAGGCGCGGGACGCCGAGGCGGTGCAGGCCGCAGTGTTGGCGCATCTAATGACATCAAAGGAAACGCTGCGGGCATCGCTGCGGGTTCATCGGTTGGGTTAGGGCGATGGGCCGATGCCGCTGGACGGGGACGAAAAAGAAACGCATTGCGCCGATCATTCCGATGGGTAACGTGCTGCTTGAACTTGCGAGGAAGCCATTATGAAGAACCCGTTTCAAAAGAAAATCAGTCTTGTCATGTCTGGCGCGCTTGCGCTTGGTTTGGCCGGAACCTGCACGGCGATGGCACAGACCGGGCCAGACCGCGTGACCGAGCAATACAAGGCCTGGACCGTGACTTGCGCGACCCAAGCCGCCGCTGAAGGCGCCGCGCCCACCCGCGCCTGCGCGATGGAGCAGGCCGCCAAGGATCAGCAAAGCGGTAGTGCTGTATTGCGGTTCATTGTTGCCTCTGGGCAGGCAGGTGTCGATCCGGTGGCCACGATCATCGGGCCGTTTGGCGTTGATCTGGCGCAGGGGCTGGGGATCGTGGTGGACGGCACCCCGGTGGAAACCGTGCCATTCAAGACCTGCCTTCAGGTCGGCTGCATCGGCTATCTGACGCTGGATGCACAGCATCTGGATATTTTGCGCGGTGGCGCCGCGCTGACCGTGGTGATCAAGCCGTCGGACAACCCTGAAAAGGAAATGGCGCTGCCAATCTCTTTGGCAGGGTTTGCAGATGCCTTTGCGCGGACAACGGCGGCGCAGTAACGGATTCAGCGGCGGCGCAGGTAGACGTAATAGGCACCAGAGCCGCCGTGTTTCAGATGCGCCTCTGAGATTTGCAGCACGGCAGGCCCAAGCGGCGGCAGCCGAAGCCACTGCGGCACCTGATGCCGCAGGGCGCCCATGCGCTGCGGGATGGGGCCGATATCCTGACCGCGCTTGCCCTTGCCGGTGATCACCAGCACCAGACGCAGCCCTGCGCTTTGAGCGTTCAGGATGAACCGGATCAGTTCGGGATGCGCCTCGGACAGGGTCAGGCCGTGCAGGTCAATCCGCGCCTCGGGCGAAAGCTTGCCGCGTGTCATCTTGCCGTGGGTCTTTGCGTCCATCTGCAGGGGGGCTGAGGCAAGCGACTCTGACAGGCTGGGCAGAAGATCATGCGCCGGTGTGCTGCGGGATTTTTCGCCCAGACGAAACACCGGCAGGCGCGGGGCCGCGCTGTGTGGCGGGGCGGTTTCGGCGGGGTGATGCGGCGCGGGGGCGACTGGGTTCAGAAAAAGTGGGCCGGTCACATGCATCGGCTTTGCCGTGCGGGCGACGGCCTGCCAGATTTCCAACTCTTCTGGGTGCAGCGTGCGGCGGCGGGCCATTTTCAGCCCTCGGATGCCATGGCATAGGCGCGGTCAATCGGCAAGAGCAGGATCATCCGGCCGCCATCCTTGACGGTTCCGGCGGCGTCACCCGCCATCGGCCCGGTTCCGAAGAAGATATCGGCGCGTTGCGGGCCCTTGATTGCGCCGCCGGTATCCTGGGCGATCATCAGGCTGCGGATCGGGTTGTCGCCCTCTTTCTCGATCCAGACCGGTGCGCCAAGCGGGGTATAGTTCGGGTCAATTGCGACAGAACGCAGCGTGGTGATGGATTTGCCCATCGCGCCGATCGGGCCTTTGTCCGCCGGAAGATCGCCGATCTTGCGGAAGAACACATAGGACGGGTTCACGTTCAGAAGGGCGTTGCCGACCGAGGGGCTGTTCTTGACATAAGCCCGGATGTCTTGCGCCGAAACCTGCTCGGGGGTGCGCAGGCCGCGGGCCACCATTTCCTGCCCGACCGAGCGGTAGGCGTGACCGTTGCGGCCAGCGTAGCCGACGCGGATCACCCGGCCGTTGGTCATCTTGATCCGGCCAGAACCCTGAATCTGCAGAAAGAACACCTCAACCGGATCGTCCAGCCAGGCGATTTCAAGACCCCGCCCGCGCAAGGCCCCGGATTCGATGGCGGCGCGATCATAATAGACCTGACCATCCTGCAATTCAGGGGGGCGGGCATAGATGGGATAGGCGTAGCGCGGGGTTCTGACGGGCGAGCCGTTCAGTTCGGGTTCGTAATAGCCGGTGAACAGGGCAGGCGGATTGCCGATGATCACCGGCTTGAACATCAGCTCGAAGAAATCCTTAGCGGCGGCATCGCTGGTTCCTGCGTCATCGGCCAGACGGCAAATCGGTTGCCAATCAGGCCCGTCAAGCTGTGCACAGGTTTCGCGGAAGGCCATAAGGGCCGCGCGATGATCATCGGCGGCCCATCCATCCAGATTCTCAAAATCGACGATCTGCGC
>CAMFLG010000052.1 GCA_945957495.1 uncultured Pseudorhodobacter sp.
TCCGAGGCCGGGTCATCCAGCTTGATGTCATATTGAAAGCCGGAACAACCGCCGCCCTCAACCGCCACCCGCAGCGCCTTCTGTTCGCCGGTCAGTTCGGCAATCTCTGCCAATCGGGCAAAGGCACGCGCGGTCACACGGGGGGGAAGGGTCAGGGTCATGGCGTTTGCCTATTCCTTGCAGGGTAACTAGGAATATAGGGTAGATCAAAGACTTCAACAAGAACGGCAGAATAATATGCTTGCGCCCTACGCCTGTCAGCCAGACCAATCGCGCGGGCGGTTGCATGAAGAACGCATGTCGTCGTTCCGTTCCCCGTTTCAGCGGGATCGTGACCGCATCATCCATTCCTCGGCCTTCCGGCGGCTGAAACACAAGACGCAGGTGTTTGTCGAACATGAGGGCGATTATTACCGCACCCGGCTGACCCATTCGATCGAGGTGGCGCAGGTGGCACGCACGATTTCGGGCGTGTTGGGCCTGAATACCGATCTGGCCGAGGCAATCGCGCTGGCGCATGATCTGGGCCACACGCCCTTTGGTCACACCGGCGAGGATGCGCTGGCGCGGCTCATGGAACCCTACGGCGGCTTTGACCACAACGCGCAGGCCTTGCGCATCGTGACCAAGTTGGAACGCCATTACGCCGATTTCGACGGTCTGAACCTGACATGGGAATCGCTGGAAGGCATTGCCAAGCACAACGGCCCCGTCACCGGCCCGAATGCCGACAAGAAACACGACGGCCCCTTGCCCTATGCGCTGGCCGAGGTGAACGCGCAATGGGATCTGGAGCTTGACACCCACGCAAGCGCCGAGGCGCAGGTTGCTGCCATCGCCGACGACGTGGCCTATTCGCACCACGATCTGCACGACGGCCTACGCTCTGGCCTGTTCGATGAGGCCGATCTGATGGAGTTGCCCGTCACCGGCCCCGCCTTTGAAGAGGTGGATCGGCTTTACCCCGGGCTGGAAAAGATGCGCCGCAGGCACGAGGCGCTGCGCCGGGTGTTTGGCCGCATGGTCGAAGACGTGATCGCGGTGGCCAAGAACCGCCTTGACGCCGCCCGCCCGCAATCGGTCGAGGAAATCCGGGCGATGGGCACCACGGTGATCCGGTTTTCCAAGCCGCTGTATCAGGAACTGAAGGCGATCCGGTCGTTCCTGTTCCACCGCATGTATCGGGCGCCATCGGTGATGGTCGAACGCGCCCGGGTGACAGAGGTGGTGGATGGCCTGTTTCCGCTGTTCCTGAACGATCCCGGCCTTTTGCCTGCTGAATGGGCGCAAGACATCGCCCGCGCCGGGTCGCAAACCGAACTGGCCCGCATCGTGGCCGATTATGTGGCAGGCATGACCGACCGCTTTGCCCTGCAAGAGGGCGCGCGGCTGCTCGGCTAGGGCGCGTCTGTGGCCCGCGCTGCGGCGGGGGTTTCACACCCCCGCACCCCCGTGGGATATTTGCGCCAAGATGAAGGTTAATGATGGGTAAAAAGGGCCTTGCAAGCCTTTGAAGACGCAAGGGAAAGGCCGTGTCGCACGCGTGCGACATCAGGCGCGGCGGGCGGCGGCCAACCAGATCAGCACCAAGAGGGCCGAGACGATCACGTTCCAGCCCGCCATCGACACCCCGAACATCTCCCACGGGATCGCATCGCAGCGCACCGGGGCGCCCACGGTCAGATCGGTGTTCAGAAGGTCGGCTCCTCTGACGCCGGACAGCGTGTCAACCGTGCAGGTCGCCAGCCCCTCCCACCACTTCTGCTCGACCCCGACGTGAAACACCCCGATCCCCGCCGAGGTGGCGGCTGCCAGCGCCCCCAACAGCGGCAGGATCCGCCCGCCGATCTTCAGCCCCAACAGCCCGATCAGCACCGCCGCCGCATGCGGCCAACGCTGATAGAGGCACAGCACGCAAGGTATCAGCCCGCCGATGTATTGAAAGGCAAACGCCCCCAGCAGCAGCCCCAGCGACCCACCCGCCGCCACGATGATCAGTTGATTGCGTGTCATCTTTCCTCACACGAATTTCGAACCGAGCCAAACCAGCCCCGCCACCACCACCACAGCCGCCATGACCTGCGCCAGACGCTGCTCGATGAACCGCGTCACCTGAATGCCATAGCGGCGCAGCAGATAGGCCAACAGATAGAACCGCCCGCCACGTGCCACGATAGCCGACAGGATGAACCATTTCAGGTCAAAAGACACCAGACCCGAAAGGATCGTGACCACCTTCATCGGCGGCAGATGCGACAGGCCGGAGGTGATCAGCATGATCAGAATGGTCACATCACCGGTGCGGGTGCGCAGATCCTCGAAGGCCTGGGTCTTGCCGTAGAACTCCAACAGCGGCCGCGCGATCAGGTCAAAGGCGTAATGGCCGATCAGCCAGCCCAGAATGCCACCCAGCACCGATGTCACCGTCGCAATCAGCGCGTAGCGCATCGCCTTTTCCGGGCGCGACAGGCACATCGGGATGAACAGAACATCCGCCGGGATCGGGAACACCGAACTTTCCACAAACGACACCGTGCCCATCGCGACCGGGGCATAGCGCGACCCGGCCCAATGCAGCGTCCAATTGTAAAGCCTGCGAAACATCCGCTGCTCCGTTGTTTGCCGCTCAATGACCGGGGCAGCGGATGGGGTCAAGCGAAAGCAGCGACGCAGCGATTGCACAAGGGGTTTGCCGCGCTATGCTCGCAAAGACGTGATCAAAGGGGCAGGGCATGGAATGGCGCGGACGCCGTGGCAGCGGCAACATCGAAGACCGCCGCATGGCGGGGGGCGGCAGTGCCAGGATCGGCGGCATTGGCCTTGTGTTGGTGCTGATCATCGGTGCGGTGATGGGGGTGGACCCGTCAGCCCTGCTGAACGGCCTGAACGATCCGCAGTCCGGTGACCCGACGGAATTGACCGCAGCAGACAAGCAGGCGGGCGAATTCGTTTCCGTCGTTCTGGCTGACACCGAGGAAATCTGGGCCGATGTCTTCAAGACTCAGTTGAACCGCAGCTACACGCCCGCCGTTTTGGTGCTTTACAAGGGCGTGACGCCGTCGCTTTGCGGCGATGCCTCCGGCGCAACGGGGCCGTTCTATTGCCCGGTGGACAAGAAGGTCTATCTGGATACGGCTTTTTTCACCACGATGGAGCGGCAATTGGGCGCAGGCGGCGATTTCGCCATGGCCTATGTCGTGGCGCATGAGATCGGCCATCATGTGCAGGACGAGTTGGGGATTCTGGCGCAGGCCAATGCTGCGCGCGCCAAGGTGTCACAGGCCGACAGCAACGCGATTTCGGTGATGATCGAACTTCAGGCGGATTGTTTTTCCGGCATCTGGGCGCGGCATGTGCAAGAGCAGTTCGGCACCATCCAAGCCGGTGATTTCGAAGAGGCGGTAAATGCGGCCCGCCAAATCGGCGACGACACATTGCAACGCAATGCGGGCCGCCAGCCGATGCCACACACCTTCACGCATGGCACCGCCAAACAGCGGTCTGGCTGGTTCATCAAGGGGTTGAAATCCGGAAAGCTGAACAGCTGCAACACCTTTGCGGCGAAAGATCTTTGAGGGTGATTGACGCCGCGAAGGCACCCGGCTAAACCCCGCGCCAAGACGGCGCCGAGGCGCCCTTCCTTAGCCTGACGGTTCCCCTTGTGGGGCTGGGCCGGGTTGACTATGAAGAGACAGGCGCTTTCGATCGGCCCACTGGTCCGATCGCTACCAAGGGCGCCGAAGTGTGCGGGTGTGGCGGAATGGTAGACGCGGCAGACTCAAAATCTGCTTCCGCAAGGAGTGTCGGTTCGAGTCCGACCACCCGTACCAACCCTCTCAAATCGTCGCAGGTCGGTCGTCTTGCAGGCTGCATTGGATCGGGCCCGCGTAAAAACCGGCCGCCGGTCTGCACGTCAAAGTTGCGCCGCCTTGGCGATACCTCTTTGAATACACGTCATAACTGTGCGATCGGGGCGACGTGATTCGGGCCGCGGCTTGGGTTTGCGGGGCAGATGCCGGTTCCACATCTTTCAAATATGCATTGAATTTAACTCGATTGGCGCCGATTGCTCAACAGCGCGTCAAGATTGCGTCAGAATGAAGGCAGGAAAGTGCCGCTTGGTTAAGACCTGGGCCCGAAAAACGATTAGCCCGGAAGTAGAAACAATCGCCGGGGTGGGTTAAGTGAAAGCTGCTGAAAACACGAAGAATGCAGCAAAAATCCGGGAAAATGTGCCCGGAATTTTCCACGAATTGGAAACAGAATACAACTTATAGGTGTTTTCGTCAAGGCAATCTTCGCGTTCGACGCCGCAGAACAAGGCAGCCGACGCCACGTTGCTGCCTGATTTCTGACTTTTTTCACTTCCTTGGGCGCCTGACGCGCGGTAATGAAGGCGTGTCTTGCTGGGTAAGACAAATGGCTGCGGGGGCGGCCGAAGAAGGTCTCGTGCATCAGTTTTGGTGTCGGGGTGTGCTGCTCTTAGAACATACCGGAATCCGGTTGAAGGGTGTCTCTGTAGAAGAGACGTCTCCAGTGCGCGCATCTCAGCCCCTGGGTTGATGCTGTGTTGAATTGTGGTCGGCAGACCGAAAACGTTTCGTAAGACTGCCCCCTGCTGGAGAGTTGAGATGACATCGAATGTGACGCGCGATGGTTACGTCGTAGGCACGACCGGAAACGACTCGATTTCTTCGGGCTATACCGACGCGAACGGTGACAAGGTTGACGGCAACGACGCCATTCTTGCCGGTACGACCGGCAACGATGATGTGATCGTCGCGGGCCCGGGCAATGATTTCGTTGATGCCGGCAATGGCAATGACCTGATTTACGGCGGGGCTGGCCGCGACACGCTGCTGGGCAACGCCGGCAACGACACGATCTACGGGGATAGGGATCCTGCTGGTGTCACCGTGCCGGGCGGGTCCAACTATTCGAACGACTGTGGCCCGGATGGGACCGTATTGTACAACGACCTGATCAAGGGCGGCGACGGCAACGATCTGATCTATGGTGAGGCCAGCAACGACACGCTGTACGGCGATGCCGGGAATGACACTCTTTACGGCGGTGCCGCGAACGATTCGCTCTATGGCGGTGACGGCCACGATTCGTTGATGGGCGATGAAGGCAACGACTCCATTTACGGCGACGCGGGCAACGATACGCTTTCGGGCGGCGCTGGCAAAAACGTGCTGTACGGTGGCACGGGGGATGACCGGTTTATCGGTGGCGCGGGCGCGGACACGTTCTATGGCGGCGCGGATCAGGACAATCTGGATTATTCGGCCTCTGGATCGGCGGTAAATGTCAACCTTAACACAGGTGTCCTTTCGGGTGGCGACGCGGGCAATGACTCGATCGGTAGCGGGATTGACGGCGTTTACGGTTCTGCCTTCAACGATAGCTTGACCGGGTTCGACCAGCAGGGCACCGGCGTAGGTGACATTTTCACCAACCAGTTTTACGGGAATGGCGGAGACGATACGATCTCGGGCATGGGCGGCAACGACATCCTGTATGGCGGCGCCGACCGGGACCTTATCTACGGTGGCACGGGCGATGATCTTGTGTCGGGCGATGCTGGCAACGACACGCTTTACGGCGATGATGGCAACGATACCATCAACGGCGGTGACGGCCGGGATTCTGTGTTTGGCGGCAAAGGCGACGATCTGATCGACACAAGCAGCGGCCTTTTGGCCGGGGAACGGCCAGACATCGGCTATCCCGGCCTTTATCCCGCTGACTCCGACGTCAACAACGACAAGGATACGGTGTACGGCGGTGAAGGAAACGACACCATTCGCACCGGTGACGATGCCGACAGCATCCGCGGCGACGCTGGCAATGACAGCATCGACGGTGGCGTTGACGCGGACACGATCTATGGCGACGACGGCAATGACAAGATTGTCGGCGGCGAGGGCAGTGACAGCATTTTCGGCGGTCAGGGCGATGACCTGATTTTTGGCGGCTACGATCTGAGCACGCCGGACAGCGTGAACATCCCGGACGCAACCGATCTTGCCCCCGACAATGGCCGCGACATCATTCACGGGGATGACGGCAACGACACCATCTACGGGATGGACGACAAGGACACGCTGTATGGCGACAACGGCAATGACTCCATCGACGGCGGTATCGACAACGACCTGATCTATGGCGGCGACGGTGCCGACACGCTGTTGGGGCAAGAGGGCGACGACACGCTGTATGGCGAGGGCGGCAAGGATTCGCTTTACGGCGGCGATGGCGCAGACTCGATGTATGGCGGCGATGCTGAAGACAAGCTCTTTGGCGGCGCTGGCAACGACACGATGGACGGCGGATCCAGTCAGGACTCGCTGGAAGGCGGTGCCGGTGACGATCTGATGACCGGCGGTGACGGCGACGACACACTTAACGGTGACGCAGGCAACGACACGATGTCCGGCGGCACCGGGCAGGATCGTCTTTATGGCGGCGACAACGACGATTCGATGTCGGGCGATGACGGCGACGACCGCCTCTATGGTGGCAACGGTGGCGATGCGATCTTTGGTGGCCAAGGCCAGGACCTCTTGGAGGGCGGTGCCGGGAACGATACGCTTGAAGGCGGCACGGGCGTTGACACGGCCTACGGTGGCGATGATCGCGACTTCCTGCATGTCGGTTATGGTGGCACCGCCGATGGCGGCACCACCGGTGATGACTTTGATACGCTGAGCCTGGGTGGCCTGATCCCTCCGGGTGGCTATTACGAAATCCAGAATGAGACGACCGACCCCGACGGCGACAGCACCAGCGGCGACGTGGTTATTCGCAACAGCTCTGGCGGGGAAGTTGGTCGTATCCACTTTAAAGAGATCGAATTTAAAGAGATCGAAAAGATCGTCATCTGCTTTACCCCCGGCACGCTGATCGCAACGCCTAAAGGTGAAGTGCCGGTCGAATTGCTGCGCGAAGGCGACAAGGTGATCACCCGCGACAACGGCATTCAGGAAATCCGCTGGACCGGTCATCGCGATATGGGATGGCAGGATTTCGCCGCGCATCCGCATCTGCGCCCGGTTCTGATCCGTCAGGGCAGCCTGGGCAATGGGTTGCCAGAGCGGGACATGATGGTATCGCCCAACCACCGCATGTTGGTGGCCAACGACCGGACGGCCCTGTATTTTGATGAACACGAGGTGCTGGTTGCGGCCAAACACCTGGTGGGCGGCAAGGGCATCCAGACTGTCGATGCATTGGCGACGACTTATGTACACTTCCTGTTTGACCGCCACGAAGTGGTGTTGTCGAACGGTGCCTGGGCAGAAAGCTTCCAGCCGGGCGACTACTCGCTCAAAGGGCTGGGTAATTCGCAGCGCAACGAAATCTTCGATTTGTTCCCCGAGTTGAAAACTGAGGTTGGGATCGAAGGCTACGCCGCAGCGCGCCGCGTGTTGAAAAAGCACGAGGCCCTGCTGATCGCCCGTTGAACATTTACGGAAGCAAACGGTTTATGCAGCGCGCGACGCCGGATCGGTGATGCGCCACGAAAGGGGCTCCTGCGGGGCCCCTTTTTGTTTGCGGCATTAACGTGGTCTTCGCCATTCCTGCGCCACAATCCAGCCGGATCGCCAAGACAACATCACGACGGGGCCACATTTCGCCGCGCTTTGCCTGGTAATCCGCAAGGTGGATTATCAGGGACTGTCTTATGGCAAACTTCACCGGCACCAGCGGCAACGACACCTGGACGGGCACGGCAAGCAACGAAACCGCAACCGGGGTCGGTGGCAACGATACTTTGTCGGGTGGTGGCGGCCGCGATAGCATCTATGGTGGCGACGGCAACGACAGTCTCAGCGGCGATGCCGGAAATGACAGCGTTTTTGGTGATGCTGGTAACGACTTTGTCTATGGCGGCGCTGACAACGACACGATCTACGGCGGCACTGGCGAAGACTATGTTGACGCCGGGTTGGGCAACGATTCCGCCTACGGCGACGCGGGCAACGATTCAGTCTACGGCGGCGACGGCAACGATTCGGTCTATGGCGGCGACGGCAACGATCTGGTTGACGGCGGCGCGGGCAATGACATCGTCGATGGCGGCGCTGGCGATGACACTTTGGTCGGTGGGGACGGCAACAACGCCCTTTATGGCGGCGCCGAGAATGATCGCTTCGTCGGTGGCGCGGGGGCAGACACCTTTTACGGCGGCTCGGGTCAAGACAACCTTGACTATACCTTTTCGACAGCTGGCGTCACCGTAAACCTGTCCACCGGCGTTCTATCTGGCGGCGCGGCAGCAAATGACTCTTACGGTGGCGGTATCGACGGGGCCTATGGCTCCAACTACGCCGATGTGCTGACCGGTTTCGACGATTCCAGCTCAACCGGCGATATCTACACCAACCAGTTTTACGGCCAGGGCGGCAATGACACGATCACCGGGCTTGGCGGCAACGACCTGCTCTTCGGCGGCGCGGATGAAGATATCATTTATGGCGGTGCGGATCAGGATACGGTCTCTGGCGATGCAGGCAATGACACGCTGTATGGCGGCGACGGCAACGATCTTGTAACCGGTGGTGACGGCAACGATTCAGTCTATGGCGACGCGGGCAACGACAGTCTGACCGGCGACGCAGGCAACGACTCGGTTTATGGCGGCGCGGGCAACGATTCGCTTTACGGCGGAACCAATGACGATCTGCTATCCGGGGATGCCAATGCCGACTTGCTCTATGGTGGCGATGGTAACGACACGCTTTCCGGGGGAACCGAGGGCGATACGCTGTATGGTGACGCCGGATCTGACAGCCTTTCGGGCGATGCGGGCACCGATCTGCTTTATGGCGGCGACGGCAACGATTCCCTTTACGGGGGAACCGAGGCGGACACGCTCTACGGCGATGCGGGCAATGACCTGCTGTATGGTGGCGACGCCAACGACACCATCAGCGGCGGCGACGGCAACGATTCAGCCTATGGCGATGCGGGCAACGACAGTCTGACCGGCGATGCAGGCAACGATTCGCTTTATGGCGGCGCGGGCAACGATTCGCTTTACGGCGGGGCCAATGACGACCTGCTATCCGGGGATGCCAATGCCGACTTGCTGTATGGTGGCGATGGCAACGATACGCTTTCGGGGGGAACCGAGGCCGATACGCTGTACGGCGAGGCGGGCAATGACGTGCTGTCCGGCGGGACCGGCAATGATCTGCTCTATGGTGGCGCCAATGATGATGTGCTGTCGGGCGATGCCAACAATGACCTTCTGTATGGCGGCGATGGCAATGACACGATGTCGGGCGGAACCGAGGCTGACACGCTTTATGGTGAGGCTGGCGCAGACAGTCTTTCCGGCGATGATGGCAACGACACGCTTTATGGCGGTGATGCGGCCGACAGCCTTTATGGCGGCGCCAATGACGACCTACTCAACGGCGATACGGGCAATGATCTGCTTTATGGCGGTTCGGGAAATGACAGCCTGTATGGCGGCGCAAACAACGACACGCTGTTTGGTGATGCCGGCAACGATCAGCTTTACGGCGACGCGGGCGACGACAGCCTGAATGGCGGGCTGGGCAATGACCAGCTTTTTGGTGGCATCGGCAACGATACTTTGGTCGCCACCGGTGGCGCCGATACCCTGACCGGCGGCACCGGCAACGATGTGTTCGTCATTCAGGATGTCGGCTTCGGCGCCGTGGTTGTGGGGGATGAAGACCCGGGCGATACCGATGTTGACCAGCTTGACCTAAGCTATTGGGGCAAGGCCAACACCAATATCATCTACGATCCGCTGAACCCGGAAAATGGCACCGTTCAGTTTTTGGACAGCAACGGCACGGTTGTCGGGACGCTGACCTTCTCGAACATCGAGAATGTGATCCCCTGCTTTACCCCCGGCGTGATGATTTCCACCGCGCGGGGCGAAGTGCCGGTAGAACTGCTGCAGGTCGGCGATCTGGTGCAAACGCGCGACAACGGCTTGCAGCCGGTGCGCTGGATCGGCAATCGGACTGTGGGGTTGGCCGAGCTGATTGCCAAGCCGCGCCTGCAACCGGTGCGCATCGCCCGCGGTGCGCTGGGCGATGGCTTGCCGGTGCGCGACACGCTGGTGTCGCCGCAGCACCGGATGCTCTTCTGCGGGCCGATGCCGGAAATGCTGTTTGGCGAGGCAGAGGTGTTTGTGGCGGCAACGCACCTGACCCAGCTTGACACGGTTGAGGCGGTCAAGCGGCGCGAGGTCACTTACATCCATGTGTTGCTGGATCAGCATGACATCATTCTGGCCAACGGCGCCTGGACCGAAAGCTTCCAGCCCGCTGATCGCAGCCTGGCCTCGATGGAAGAAGACCACCGCGCCGAGATCGAGGCGCTATTCCCCGAGCTTGCCCTGCGCGACACCGCCTATCCGGCCGCGCGCCCGACGCTGAAGGCGCACGAGGCGCGGGTGCTGCTGCACAGCCTTCTGGCCAGCAAATACTGGGACGGGGCCGGGGCCAACTGGGCCGAACCAGTGCGGCGCTCTGCCTGATCCCGTGCTAATGCAAAACGCCGACCCAAGGGTCGGCGTTTTTCGTTGGTGAAATGGGTCCGGTCAGCCGCGCATCCGCGCGCCGTCGCCATCGAACAGCGGCGCAAGTTGCACCACGGCGCGGCGGCGTTCGCCCAGAATTTCAATCTCGCATTCCAGCCCATCGCGCAGCTTTTCGGCGGGCAAGAAGCCCATCGCCACCGATTTGCCGGTGTAGTGCGAGAACCCGCCGCTGGTGCAGAACCCAACCACGGCACCGTCCAGCCAGATCGGCTCCCACGCCACCACATCGGCGTCATTGGCATCGACGACAAAGCTGACCAGCTTGCGTTTCGGGCCAGCGGCCTTTTCGGCCGTGGCGGCGGCCTTGCCGATCCAATCCGCCTCTTTGTTCCAGCGGATGAACCGATCCAGCCCGGTTTCGCAGGGCGTATAATCGGGCGAGAATTCGCGGCCCCACGAACCGAACCATTTGTCCAGCCGCAGCGACATCATTGCCCGCATGCCAAAGGCGCGCAGCCCCAGATCCGCGCCCGCTGCGTTCAACGTGTCCCACAGGTGGCGTACCGACATATGGTCACAGAAGATTTCATAGCCCAGATCGGCGGTATAGCTGACGCGCTGTACGATGCAGTTGGCCATGCCAACCGTCATGCGGCGCACGTCCATGAACTTGAACGCCTCGCCCGACACATCGCTGCGGGTGACGCGGGCCAGAAGCTCGCGCGCCTTCGGCCCCGCGATCTGAAAGCCAGAGCGCGCGTCGGAGACGTTTTCCACCGTCACGCCGTCCATCGAGTTCTGCTCGAACCAACGATAGTGCCACCCCTGCGCGCCATAGCTGGCGGTCAGTTGGAATTCGGTTTCCGACAGGCAAGACACGGTAAAGTCGCCGATGATCTTGCCCGAATGCGCCAGCATCGGCGTCAGGCTCAACCGACCCGGTTTCGGGATATTGCCGGCCATGATC
>CAMFLG010000053.1 GCA_945957495.1 uncultured Pseudorhodobacter sp.
GGCCAGATGCGCGCCGACGGTGCCCCCTATGTGGATGCCGTCAAACGCGCCCGCGAAATCGCCGCCGGTTCGCCCACCGATGAAAACGAAGTCGATGCCCTGAACCTCGTGCCCGAGAAATACCGGGGAATGGACCGTTTTGACGCCCGCAAGGCCGTGGTCGCCGACATCAACGCGCTTGGCCTGTGTGTTTCGACCCTGATGTCGGAAATCGACCCCGAGACCGGCAGCGAACACCTGACCCGCGAGCCCTTCGTCGAGGCCAAAAAGATCATGCAGCCGTTCGGCGACCGCTCCAAGGTCGTTATCGAGCCGATGCTGACCGACCAATGGTTCGTCGATACCGCCAAAATCGTCGGCCCCGCGCTGGATGCCGTGCGCACGGGTGCGACCAGGATCATCCCGGAATCCGGCGAGAAAACCTATTTCCACTGGCTGGAGAATATCGAGCCCTGGTGCATCTCGCGCCAGCTCTGGTGGGGCCATCAGATTCCGGTTTGGACTGCAATGGTTCCGGCGCTGAATGGCGATGTTGGAACATGGAGTACGACCGTAAGTGAGTCAATTCCACTTGGTCGTGCGGCACAGTTCAAAAGAGAGAACGCCTACGACGAAACGGCACTAGGCGGGAAGCTAACCTCAGCCGGTCTCCTAACTATGCAGTTTTGCGCTGCATCTGTGGAGGAAGCAAAGAAGCAGATTGAGAAGGTATGGATAAGCCGCACAGGCGCACCACCACTTAAGCTCGTCGAAGTTGAATCTGAGCCAAGCGAGTGGCCTCAGTTCATGTACGACACTGTCAACAAGGGTTACGACATTCCCATGTGGCGCGACCCCGACGTCCTAGACACCTGGTTCTCCTCCGGCCTCTGGCCCATCGGCACCCTCGGCTGGCCCGAGCAAACGCCTGAGCTGCAAAAGTATTTCCCCACCTCGACCCTGATCACCGGGGCCGATATCATCTTCTTCTGGGTCGCCCGCATGATGATGATGCAACTGGCCGTGGTGGGTGAAGTGCCGTTCAAAACCGTCTACCTGCACGGGCTTGTCCGCGACGCCAAGGGCAAGAAAATGTCGAAATCCCTCGGCAACGTCATCGACCCGTTGGAGATCATCGACGAATTCGGTGCCGACGCGCTGCGGTTTTCCAATGCCGCGATGGCCTCGCTTGGCGGTGTGCTGAAACTCGACACCGCCCGCATCGCAGGCTACCGCAACTTCGGCACGAAACTGTGGAACGCCTGCCGCTTTGCCGAAATGAACGGCGTCTGGGAAGGCCATGCCACCCAAAGCGCCCCGCCCGTGGCCACCGCGACTGCGAACAAATGGATCATCGGCGAAACCGCACGCACGCTTGCGGAAGTGAACGCGGCCCTTGCCGACTACCGCTTTGATAACGCCGCCGATGCGCTTTACAAATTCGTCTGGGGCAAGGTTTGCGACTGGTATGTGGAGTTCGCCAAGCCGCTGTTCGATGGCCCCGACGCCGCCGAAACACGCGCCGTCATGGCATGGGTGCTGGACCAGTCGATGATCCTCTTGCACCCCATGATGCCCTTCATTACCGAAGACCTATGGGGCAGCACCGGGGCCCGCGCCAAACTGCTGGTCCACACCGACTGGCCGACCTATGGCGCCGACCTGATTAACGCCGATGCCGCCTCTGAAATGGCCTTTGTCACCACCCTGATCGAAGAAATCCGCTCCGCCCGCGCGCAGGTCCACGTGCCCGTCGGCCTGAAATGCGATCTGGTGGCGACCGAGCTTTCGCCTGCCGCCCGCACCGCCTGGGCGCGCAACGAGGCACTGATCAAACGCATGGCCCGGATTGATGGCTTCAGCGAAGGCGCGGCACCCAAAGGCTCGATCTCGCTCGCGCTGGACGGCGCCAGCTTTGCCATCCCGCTGGCGGGCCTGATCGACATTGCCGAGGAAAAGGCCCGCCTGACCAAGACGATGGACAAGCTCGCCAAGGAAATCGGCGGGCTGAAAGGGCGGCTGAACAACCCCAACTTCGTGAAATCCGCCCCCGAAGAGGTGATCGACGAGGCGCGCGCCAATCTGGACGCGCGCGAGGATGAGGCGGCTAAACTGCAAGCCGCGCTGAACCGTCTGGCCGAAATCGGCTAACGCGCGCAGGCGGCGGGCGTAGGCTGCCTCGGGCGGGGATATTTAAGAACAGATGAATGGCTTTCCGGCTGTTTCATCTGTTCACAAATATCCTGCGGGGGGTGAGGCGCGCAGCGCCGAGGGGGGCGCAAAGCCCCCCTGCCGCGTTTAAATGCACCCGTAGGATGGGCAATCTGCCCTTTGCTGTGTTGGGCAATCTGTCCCTTGCCGAAATTCATCCCTAACCATCAGTTAACACCCGCCCTACCGCCTTGATTGCAAACCCGATTTTTTCCGTACCGGCGCGGGGCAACTCCCCCTTGCCAGCCGCGGCCAAATCCTGCCAAATCCCGGGCATGAAAGCCCCCATCCTCACCCCGCTTGCAGCCTCCCTGCCCTCCACCGTACCCTTCGTCGGCCCCGAAACCCAGGAACGCGCGCTTGGCCGCCCGTTTCTGGCCCGGCTGGGCGCCAATGAATCGCTGTTCGGCCCCTCGCCCGCCGCCATCGCCGCGATGCAGGCGGCGGCCTCCGAGGCGTGGATGTATGGCGACCCCGAGAATTACGACCTGAAACAGGCGCTGGCCGCTCATCACGGCTGCCCCCCCGAAAACATCGTGGTCGGTGAGGGCATCGACGGGCTGCTGGGCTATCTGGTGCGCCTGATCATCGCCCCCGGCGACGCGGTGGCGACCAGTCTGGGCGCCTACCCCACCTTCAACTTTCACGTCGCGGGCTTTGGCGGCACCCTGCACCGCGCCCCCTACAAGGGCGACCATGAAGACCCGCAGGCGTTGCTTGACCTTGCCCGCCAGACCCGCGCGAAGCTTCTCTACCTGTCGAACCCCGACAACCCGATGGGCAGCCACCACGCGGCCGCCACGATCCTTGATCTGATCGCCAACCTGCCGCCCGAAACCCTGCTCGTGCTGGACGAGGCCTATATCGACCTTGCCCCGCCCGGCACCGCGCCGGTGATCCCGCCGGACACCCCGAACGTGATCCGCTTTCGCACCTTCTCCAAGGCGCATGGTCTGGCAGGCGCGCGCGTGGGTTATGCCATCGCCGCAGCCCCCCTGGCGCAGGCCTTCGACAAGCTGCGCAACCATTTCGGCATGTCGCGGATCAGTCAGGCCGGGGCGCTGGCCGCGCTGCGGGATCAGGACTGGCTGGCGCAGGTTCAGGCCCGCGTCATCGCCGCCCGCGCCCGCCTGAACGGCATCGCCCGCGCAAACGGCCTATTGCCGGTGCCCTCTGCCACCAATTTCGTCACGATGGATTGTGGCCGCGACGGCGCCTATGCCCGGGCCCTGCTGGGCGCGCTGACCGAACGCGGCATCTTCGTACGCATGCCGGGCGTGGCCCCACTGGACCGCTGCATCCGCGTCAGCCTGGGGGACGAAGCTGCACTTGCGGCGTTCGAGACCGCGCTGCCAGAGGCGCTTAAATCGCTCGCCTGATCACTCTGCCGCGAGATCGCTGCCCGCAGCCGGCCCCAGCGCCGGGGCGGTGCCCGCAGGCGGCTCGGCAGGCCCAAGCCGCGGCGTGCTTTTTACCTCTTCCGGCTTGGTCATCAGGCTGGCCTTCAGCGCCGCGGCCTCATCCAGCGGGCGGCGGAACACCAGCAGATACTGAAAGCTGGTCTTGCTGCCAGTGAAGCCAGAGCGTTCGTCCACCGGCAGGGTATCGGCGCGCACATAGTCCCACCCATCGCGGCCCATCTGGTTCATCAGGGTGGTCAGCGATTGCGCAAACCGCTCTTCCACCGTTTTGACGCCGCGCAGCTTTTCATCCTTGCGCGGGGCCGGAACGACCTTGAATTCATAGCGCTGCATCAGATCACTCCTGAAAAATCGAATTCACCTTAGCGAATTTCACCCCGCAAGGCCATGTGGTCAAAGGATTATTCCAACCGGGCGCGCGGATTTCGCCACAGCCCAACCCCTAGCGTCAGCGGCCCCACGCCCCGCAAGCCCTAGCCGTAGGGTGGGCAATATTGCCCACCTTACCTTAAAGACCCAGCTTTTGCGCCACCATCGCGTTCACCACCGCCGGGTTGGCCTTGCCGCCCGTGGCCTTCAAAACTTGGCCTGTGAACCATCCGGCCAGCTTGGCATTCTGCTTGGCTTTTTCCACCTGCTCGGGGTTCGCCGCGATCAACGCATCCAAGGCCGCCTCGATCGCGCCGGTGTCCGTCACCTGCTGCATGCCGCGCGCGGCGGCAATCTCGGCCGGGTCGCCGCCTTCGGTCCAGACGATTTCGAACAGATCCTTGGCCATCTTGCCACTGATCGTGCCCTTCGCCATCAGGTCCAGCACCCCGCCCAGTTGCGCGGCCGTTACCGGGCTGTCGGCAATCGCCTTGCCTTCCTTGTTCAGGCGGCCAAACAGTTCGTTGATCACCCAGTTCGCCGCCTGCTTGCCATCGCGCCCCTGCGCCACCGCCTCGAAAAAGCCAGCCGATTCCAGATCGGCGGTCAGCACATTGGCGTCATAATCGGTCAGCCCGAAATCACCCATGAACCGCGCCTTTTTGGCATCTGGCAGTTCCGGCATGCGGGCGGCAATATCATCGACCCAGGCCTGTTCGATCTCCAACGGCAGCAAATCCGGGCAGGGGAAATAGCGGTAGTCATGCGCCTCTTCCTTGCTGCGCATCGAACGGGTCTCGTTCTTGTCAGGATCATACAGCCGCGTTTCCTGCGTGACCGAACCGCCATCCTCCAGAATGGCAATCTGCCGCCGCGCCTCGTAATCAATCGCAAGCTGGATGAACTTCATCGAGTTCATGTTCTTGATCTCGCAGCGCGTGCCAAGGTGGCTGAAATCCTGCGTCGCCTGATATTTCTCATACTGGCCCACCCGGCAGACCGAGACGTTCACATCCGCCCGCAGGTTGCCGTTCTGCATGTTGCCATCGCAGGTGCCCAGATAGCGCAGGATCTGGCGCAGTTTCACCACATAGGCCGCCGCCTCTTCCGGGCCGCGAATATCGGGGCGGCTGACGATTTCCATCAGGGCCACGCCGGTGCGGTTGAAATCGACGAAAGACATCGCAGGGTCCATGTCGTGGATGGATTTGCCCGCGTCTTGTTCCAGGTGAATGCGCTCGATCCGCACCCGCCGCGCCACGCCCGGCCCCATTTCCACCAGCACCTCGCCCTCACCCACGATGGGGTGATAAAGCTGCGAAATCTGATAGCCCTGCGGCAGATCGGGGTAGAAATAGTTCTTGCGGTCAAAGGCGCTGGCCAGATTGATCGCGGCCTTCAGCCCAAGCCCGGTGCGCACCGCCTGTTCGACGCAGAATTCGTTGATCACCGGCAACATCCCCGGCATGGCCGCATCCACAAAGGCCACGTTCGAATTCGGCTCTGCCCCCACCTGGGTCGAGGCGCCCGAAAACAGCTTGGAATTCGAGGAAACCTGCGCATGAATCTCCATGCCGATCACCAGTTCCCAGTCATGTTTGACGCCCGCAATCACTTTCGGGGTCGGGGCGGTATAGGTCAGATCCAGCATCAGGGCCTCCTGCAGTATCGGGCCTGTTTAGGCAGGCAAGTCGCGTTCGGCAAGGGCCGGGGTGGCGGATTTCTGCCGATTTGGCGCCGGGCGATCCCCGAAAACTTGCCACAGGCGGGTTTTGCCGCAATCACGCCCGGGTCGTGCAGATTGGTGCGACGCTGACCCGAACGGATGAATGCGGATCAACACCCTCTTGGCCTCTGCTTTTGCGGCAGTTTCGCTTTCGGCCTGTTCCTCGGTCAGCATGCCCGACTTCGCCGTGATGCTGGCGGGCATCGACCTTCCCGCGATGCGCTGGGATGCCCGCCCCGAGGCGGATGACTGGACCCGCGCCGCGCTGGTTGCCGTCGCCGCACATGATGACGTTCTGGCCTCGCGCGTGCCCGCCGACATCGCCGCCTGGTGCCCGAACTACAAAAAGGCCACCATGATGGAACGCCGCTCGTTCGGGGCGGGCGTGCTGTCTGCGGTCGCGAAATACGAAAGCAGCTTCAATCCCGCCGCCTCTGGCGGAGGTGGCCGCTATATCGGCCTTTTGCAGATCTCGCCCAAAAGTGCGGCACAGCACGGCTGCACCGCCCGCAGCGCCAAGGCGCTGAAAGACGGCGCCGCCAACCTGCAATGCGGGGTCGAGATCATGGCAAATGCCGTGGGCCGCGATGGCGTGGTGGCAGGCAAGGGCGGCCAGGGCGTGGGCCGCGACTGGGGCCCGTTCTCGAAGGCGAAATACCGCAACGAAATGGCCGCCTGGACCAGCAAACAAAGCTATTGTCAGTAGCCGCCCGGCCCCACCAAACCCTTACAATTTATCTAAAATTTGCCTTCATCTTGGCAAAGATATCCCACGCGGTAAGGCGCGCCCGGATGATCTTCCAGTGGAAGATTGTCAGCGCCGAACGCACGATCCGAAAGGACCGGGCCGGGTAAGGCGGGGGTGTGCCCCCCCCCGCGACGCAAAGCAAGGGGGAGCCCTCACCCCGCCAGCATCCGCCCTGCCATCTCGCTCAGATCCCGGCTCAGGCCCGGGGTGGCGATGATCCGTTGCAAAGCCCCGCGCATCTGTGCCTGCCGGTCGGCATCATAGCGTGGCCAGCTCTCAAACGCGGTAGACATCCGCGCCGCCGTTTGCGGGTTCACCGGGTCCAGCCGGATCAGCCAATCGGCCAGCAGAGCATAGCCCGCCCCACTCGCGTGATGGAACCCGGCGTGATTGCCCGACAGTGCCCCCATCACCGCGCGAAACCGGTTCGGGGTTTTCCAATCGAACAGCGGATGCGTGGTCAACCGGGCGGTCACAGCGGCGGTCTGATCGGGGGCCGAGGCAGCCACCTGCACCGCAAACCACTTGTCCATCACCAGCCGGTCGCCGCGCCATTTCGCCTCGAACGCCGCCAGTTCCTCTGCCCCGGCCCCAATCTCCAACAGGCAGGCCAGCGCGCCGAAACTTTCGGTCATATTATCCGCCGCCGCATAGGCCGCCCTTGCAGCCGCCCCGCCATCCAGCCGGGACAGATAAGACAGCGTCACCAGCCGCAGCGCGCGTTTGCCGGCCGATGCCGCATCCGGCGAATAGGCGCCCGGCACCCGCATTGCCGCCTCCAGTTCCGCCAGACGCGGCGACAGGGCCTGCGCCACCGCCCGCTGCAGATCCTTGCGCGCGGCGTAAATCCGCGCCGGGTCAGGCACATGGCCCGCCGCATGCAGGGTGGCCGCCATGTCATCCTCGCCCGGCAGGCGCAGCGCCAGCGCGCGGAAGGCAGGGTCAAGCCCGTCGTCAAAGGCCAACCGCGCCATGCCATCCAGCAGGTCCGGCAAGGGTTCGGCCCCATCCGTGATCATCCGCGCCAGCACGTCCTTGGCCAGCGCGCGCCCTGCCTCCCACCGGTTGAAGGGATCGCTGTCATGCGCCAGCAGAAACGCCCGTTCGGACGCCGGAACGGAACGTTCCAAAACCACCGGCGCGGAAAAGCCGCGCAGGATCGACGGCACCGGTTTCGCCGCCAGCCCGTCAAAGGCAAAGCTTTGCACCGGCTTGGTCATTTCCAGCACCGTCGTCGGCACCACCTCGTCGCCATTGGGGTTCAACAGCCCAACCGAGATTGGAATGACCTTCGCACCCTTTTCCGCCTGCCCCGGTGTGGCGGGGTTTTCCTGATGGAAGGTCAGCGTATAGGTGCCACCCTGCGCGCCGGGGGCCCACGCCTCGAACACCTTCAGGCGCGGGGTTCCGGCTTGGGTGTACCACAGCTTGAACTGCGACAGATCGCGCCCCGTGGTATCCTCGAACACCTTCAGCCAATCCTCGATCGTCGCCGCCTCGCCATCGTGGCGTTCGAAATACAGATCCAGCGCGCGGGCGTAATCGGCATCCCCCACCAGCCGTTTCAGCATGCCGATCACCTCGGCACCCTTTTCATAGACGGTGGCGGTGTAGAAGTTGTTGATCTCGATATAGTTGTCGGGCCGCACCGCATGCGCCAACGGCCCGCCATCCTCGCGGAACTGCCGGGCGCGCAGCAGCAGCACATCCTCGATCCGCTTGACGGCATGGCTGCGCATGTCGCCCGAGAATTGCTGATCGCGGAACACCGTCAGCCCCTCTTTCAGGCACAGCTGGAACCAGTCGCGGCAGGTGATGCGATTGCCAGTCCAGTTGTGGAAATATTCATGCGCGATGATCGCCTCGATCCGGGCGAAATCATCATCCGTCGCGGTTTGCGGGCTGGCCAGCACCACCTTGGAGTTGAAGATGTTCAACCCCTTGTTTTCCATCGCGCCCATATTGAAATCATCAACCGCGACGATGTTGAAAATATCCAGATCATATTCTCGGCCATAGACCTGTTCATCCCAGCGCATCGAGGCTTTCAGCGATTGCATCCCCCAGGCGCAGCGATCTTCATCGCCGGGGCGCACCCATATGTTCAATTCCACCTCGCGGCCCGATTTCGTGGTGAACTGATCGGGATGCGCGATCAGATCGCCCGCGACCAGCGCAAACAGGTAAGACGGCTTCGGCCAGGGGTCATCCCATTCCGCCCAACCGGCCCCCGCGCCCGCCTTGTTGCCGTTCGACAAAAGCACCGGCAGATCGCTTTCAATCCGCACATGGAACCGCGCCATCACATCCGGGCGGTCGGGGTAGAAGGTGATCTTGCGAAAGCCTTCCGCCTCGCATTGCGTGCAATACATGCCGTTTGACATGTAAAGCCCCTCCAGCGCGGTGTTGCCATCGGGGGCAATCTCCACCTCGGTTTGCAGCACGAAGGGCGCATCGGGCAGATCGGCGGCCGCCAGCGTCAGCCCGGTGTCATCCGGCACCGCCGCCACCGCGCGCCCGTCAATCGTGCAAGAGATCAGCCGCAGGTTTTCGCCATCCAGCCGCAGATCGGGCCGCCCCGCCCGCGCCGGATTGGGCGCAAGGTGCAGCGTTGCCAGCACCCGGGTGGTTTTCGGCGCCAGCCGGAAGGTCAGATCGACCCGTTCCAGCAGATGCGACCACGGCTGATAATCGGCAAGATAGATCGTGCGTGGATCGGGGGCGGTCGGGCTGGCGGTCATGGCGGCTCTCCTTGTTGCCGCCCAAGCTTTCGCAAACCGCTGCCCGGCGCAAGGGGGGCAAAGGATGCACCGGGGGCTTCACGCCCCCGCGCCCCTGCGGGGCTTCCCCCGTGGAGTATTTTCGCCAAGATGAAGGCAAATTTGAGTTAAACTTTACCGGCCTTGGTCAAGTTGAGCGCCAGCGCCTCCATCTTGTCGAAAGTGGTTTCGCCCAGACGCACCGCGCCAAAAGCCTTGGCGCCTTCGCAAGCCTCGACGCTGGGGAAGGTCATCACCTGTTTGAACCTAGTGCCCCCCGCCTCGGGGGTAAAGGTCACGACCACCTGCATCGGTTCTTGCGCATCATCATCGCCGTCCATCAGGAATTCGATCCGGTGCGGCGCGTCATATCGGGTGAAGCGGTGGCGGTTCGGCCAGACCGTGCCATCCGGCCCAACCATGTCAAACCGCCAGACCCCGCCTTCAACCAGCCGGATTTCCTTGGTCTGGCAGGAATATCCCTGCGGCCCGAACCATTGCGGCAGATGCGCAGGGTCGGTCCAGCAGCGCCAGATCACCTCTGCCGGTGCGGCGATCAGGCGGGTCAGGGTGATGGTGCGATCTTCGCTCATCTTCAGCCCCCCAGTTTGGCAAGAAAATCGTTAAGGTTTTCCGCGACCTTGGCCCAGTTTTCCGCAAAGCCCATGTCGTTGTTCAGCTTGGCTTCGGCGGCGCTGCGATGGCGGGCGATGGCGCGATAGCGGGTGCCGTCGCCTTCCGGCACAAAGGTCAGAACCACGGTGAAGGCGGGGCCAAACTCTGGATTGACCTCTGCCACCGGGGCGTAATCGGCGGTCATCAGATCGGTAAAGACCAGCTTTTGCTCTGGCACCACCTCCAGAAAGCAGCCCTCATTGGGAAAGCTTTGCCCATCCGGCCCGGCCATAGCGAACCAGAACTGCCCGCCCGACCGCAGGTCCATCCTGGCCCCCACAATCGAGCCCGGCTGGGGGCCGTACCATTGGCAAAATAGTTCTGGTTCCGTCCAGCACCGCCAGACAAGGCTTGGTGGCGCGTTCAGCACGCGGTCCAGAACCACGTCGCGGTCAGGATTGATCTGCATCGGGTGTCCTTCCTGTTCATCGGCCAGAACGGCCAGCGTCACGGCTTACAGCAGCCCCTGCGCATATTCTTCCAACTGCGTCACCACTGTGCCCCAACCATCGTAGAACCCCATCTGTTCATGGGTTTTCGCGGTTTCCTTGCTGCGATGGCGCGCGATGGCGGTGTAATTCGTCGTGCCGTCGCCGTTGTCTTCAAACAGGATGATCGCGGTCATGAACGGGTCGGGTTTCGGTTTCCAGCCTTCGGTATAGGCATCGGTGAACACCAGCTTTTCATTCGGGATCACCTCCAGATAGACACCGTTGTTTTCCATCTCGGTGCCGTCCACATCAAAGGTGGTGTTGCAGGCGCCGCCCGGGCGCACATCCAGCGTGCAGGCCGTCACCCGATGCGGCTTGGGCACAAAGAAATGCACCAGATGTTCCGGCTGCGTCCAGCATTGATACAGGATCGCCGCCGGGGCTTTGATGGTGCGTTTCAGAACAAGGTCGAGGTCGGGATCAAGGTTCATTTGCTTTGGGCTTTCATCAGGGTTGCAACATAGGCTTCCAGCCGGTCGGTCCGCGCCTCCCAGATCGCGCGCTGTTCGGCCAGCCAGTCGGCGGTTGCGGCAAGGGTTTCGGGGCGGGCGCGGCACATGCGGGTTCTTCCGGTCTTTTCGGTCGTGATCAGCGCGGCCTGCTCCAGCACCGAAAGGTGCCGCATCACCGTTGGCAGGGCAAACCCGCTGGGGCGGGCCAGCTCTGACACCGGCACCGCGCCCTGCCCCAGCTGCGCCAACATCGCGCGTCGGGTCGGGTCGGACAGGGCCTGAAAGATCAGATCGAGGTTTGGTTCATGCTTAGCCATACCGCTAAGTAACACGGAATCACCCGCCGGGGAAGCCCTTACTTAGCGCGACCGCTAAGTTTTATTCGCAAGCAAATCAAACAAGTGTTTTCGTGATTGCAAAGCAAAGCCACAGCCGCGAAACTTTCCCCGACAGCCATCTTCTGCTATCTGGTGTGCAATCGCATACAATCGAAACTTCGGAGGTTCCCATGACCCATCGCACCAACCGCCACGGCCTGCAGGTGGATCAGATCCTGGC
>CAMFLG010000054.1 GCA_945957495.1 uncultured Pseudorhodobacter sp.
GTCTATGGGTGGCAAAGGCAAGGTCGGATGGATCTTCCACGATGCAGCCTATTACGTCACCAATCAGCGCGACAATGCCTTCAAGACAACGATCCAGAACGATTATCCCGATATGCAGATCGTGGCCGAGGCGGGGATCAGCGATCCGGCGCGGGCGGAAGAGATCGCCAACGCCATGCTGCTGCAGAACCCGGATCTGGGCGGCATCTACGTTACATGGGCAGGCCCGGCCGAGGGTGTGCTTGCGGCACTTCGGGCCAACGGCAACACCACCACCAAAGTTGTCACGCTAGACCTGTCCGAACCCATCGCGTTGGACATGGTGAAAGGTGGCAACGTCGTGGGGATCGTTGCAGACGAGGCCTATGAACTTGGCCGCGTCATGGCCGATGTCGGCGCGCGCGCTGTGCTGGGTGCGGAAAACCCGCCCTTCATCGTGGCGCCTGCGCTGAGTGTGACCAAGGACAGCGTGGCCGATGGTTGGCAGAAATCCCTCCACAAGGATGCGCCGCAGTCGGTTCTTGACGCGCTGAAGTAACCCAACCAATCGAAAGGAAGGATCGGAACAATGTCTGCCAATCGCCGCCAATTCATCGTTGGACTTCTTTGCGCTTCTGCCTTGCCAACCGCAGTCTTTGCAGATGCGCCCAAGACCACGGGACCAAACGGAGAGCCGGCGGCGCCGGCATCATCGGTCATCCTTTCTGATCTGGATGTCGAAAAACTGCAGGCTGGCGGTTACACCGCCGCCTTCGCCTGGCACGAGCTTTATGACTGGTCAGCGGCGGTTTCGCGTGGCGCCCAAGATGAGTTCGCCCGCCTTGGCATCAAGGTGGTCGCCGAAACCAACGCGAGTTTCGACGCTGCGCGTCAGACCGGCGATGTTGAAACGGTTCTCGCTTTGGCGCCGTCGATCCTGATTTCGTTGCCTGTCGATTCCGAGTCCGGCACCGCGACATATGGCAAGGTCGCCAAGGCAGGAACCCGTCTGGTTTTCATCGACAACGCCCCCGCCGAACTGGCTCAGGGAACCGACTACGTCACCACTGTAACCTCAGACCGCGCAATCATCGGGGCAAGAACGGCAGAGGCGATGAATGCGGCACTCGGAGGCTCCGGCAAGATCGGCTACATCTTCCATGATGCCAATTTCCAAGTGACCAATCAGCGCGATCAGGCCTTTGTTTGGAATATCGAGAACCGTTTCCCTGGGCTTGAAATTGTCGCACGCGCCGGGATGGCCGATCCGGCGCGGATCGAGGACATCGCCAACGCGATGCTGACACAGAACCCGCAAATCACAGGCATCTATGTGCCTTGGACCGAACCCGCCCTTGGGGTGCTTGCCGTGTTGCGCCAGCTTGGCCGAGAAGACGTCAAGATCGTTTCGATTGATCTGAATGAACCTGCGGCGCTGGACATGGCCAAGGGCGGATCAGTCGCGGCCCTTGTGGCAGACGATGCCTATGCCATCGGTGTAACGGCGGCGCGCGCCGCTGCAGCGTCTCTGCTTGATCGCAAAGTCGACCCGATCCTTGTTGTCGGTGCGGGCATCGTTCGCAAGGACAATCTTGCCGAGGGTTGGCGCGCCTCGTTGAACACCGCGCCACCGCAAAGCGTGCTTGACGCATTGAATTAAGTCGTGCCGTTGCGCCTGGCTGCTGTGCGGGCGCGACCTTTTCCTTAAGCCCTGCTTGCAAGGATGGATGCCATGTCCCTCACCCTCCCACCGCGCGCTGTTCTGCAAGGACTGATCGTCTATGCGGGCTTCGTGCTGATATTCATGTTCTTCGCCGTCATGCTGTGGGACCGTGGGTTCCTGTCTGCCCAGAACCTGACCAACATCGTCCTGCAGACGGCACCTGCCACCGTGCTGGCCGTGGGCCTTGTCTTTGTGTTGGCAGCTGGTGAAATCGACCTGTCTTTTGGCGCTGCCGTAGCACTGGCCGCTATTGTCGCCGCCCTTGTGATGCGGGCCTATCCATGGCCGATCGGTGTCGCTGCGGGGCTGGCAACCGGAATGGTGGTAGGGTTGGTCAATGGCTTGATCGTGGCCTATGCCCGGCTACCTTCGTTTCTGGTCACACTCGCCACCATGGGCGTCGTCGCAGGTCTGGCGCGAGAACTTTCGAACCTGCAATCCATCCCGGTAACAGCCGGGCCTTTCATCGCGGTCTTTGGTGGCGGGAGCCTGTTCGGAATTCCGTCTTTGGTGTTTTGGACCGTCGCTGCGCTGATCGTGGGGCATGTGGTGTTTCGCGAGACCCGCTTTGGGGCGCATGTGCTGGCAACCGGCGACAATCCCAGGGCGGCCTTGGTTTCTGGCATTCGCGTCGCGCGGTTGCGCCTGTCGGTGCTGGTGCTGTCGGGCGCCTGCGCCGGGTTGGCGGGGCTTCTCTATGCCGGGCGTTTGCAGGCAGCACGCTATACGCTGGGCGAAAGTGATCTGATGACCGTGATCGCAGCTGTCATCGTCGGAGGCACCGCACTGAACGGCGGACGCGGCACCATCCCAGGCGCCTTGGTTGGCAGCCTGATGATGGGCATGTTGTCCAATGGGCTTATCCTGATGGGGCTTTCGGTGTCCTGGCAGATGATCATCAAAGGCCTGATCGTTCTGGCCGCCGTGGCTGTTTCACTTCGCGAACCCAACCGGTGAGGAAAACCCATGTTTCTTGATATCCTGCGCCGCCGCAATCCAGCTTTTGTCCTTGCCGCCCAAGCCTTGCACCAACAGGGGGCCATTCCCGCAAACTCTTACGTTCTTGATCTGGATGCGATCACAGAAAATGCCCGGCTGATCCGGTCCGAGGCAGACCGTCTGGGCCTGAAGGTCTTTGCCATGACCAAGCAGGTCAGCCGCCACGCCGGGTTTGCCCGTGCCGTACTTGCGGGGGGCATTGATCGGGCAGTGGCGGTTGACATGGCTTGTGCCATCGCCTGCCACAAGGCCGGGCTGCGCATCGGCCATCTGGGCCATCTGGTGCAAGTGCCGCGTGGCGAGGCCGCAATGGCCGCGCGTGACCTGATCCCGGACTACTGGACGGTGTTTTCTGATGACAAAGCCGCCGAAGCCGCAACGGCTGCGCGGGCAGCGGGCAGGCAGCAGGCGATCCTTGCCCGGGTTCAGACTGCGGGCGATACCTTCTACCGCGGCCACGAAGGCGGATTTGCGGCCGAAGATGCCGTTGCCGCCGCGCGCCGGATCAAGGCGTTGCCCGGCGCGCAATTTGCGGGGATCACCACCTTTCCGGCCCAACTTTACGATCACTCCACGCGCAAGGTCCGCCACACGCCAAACCTCGCCACCTTGCAGCGCACCGCTGACGCGCTTCGCCGCGCAGGCTTTGCCGATCTGGAAATCAACGCTCCCGGCACAACCTCTCTGATAACATTGCAAGCGCTGGCTGAGGCAGGGGCAACCCAGGTCGAGCCGGGTAACGGGTTACATGGCACCACACCTTTGCATGCAGTCGAGGATCTGCCCGAACGTCCCGCGGTCCTTTACCTCAGCGAGATCAGCCACCTGCACGCAGGTCGCGCCTATTGCTTCGGCGGTGGGCTTTATATTGACCCGGTCTTTCCCGACTATGACGTAAAAGCGCTGGTCGGTCCCAGGCCCACAACCGATACTGCAGCGTTGCGGTCCGTCGAAATTCCGCCCCCTGCCGCAATCGACTATTACGGAATGATCGACGCCTCGGGGCCCAGCCAGCCCAAAACCGGCGACACCGTGATTTTCGGCTTCAGGGGACAAGCGTTTGTCACCCGCGCCTATGCTGTCGGAATTGCGGGCATTTCCTCCGGACAACCGCGTGTCGTTTCAATCGAAAACATCTTCGGCCAAACACAACCCTGGCCCCATCTGGAAAAGGCTGAATCATGACCCCGGTCCTGCAACTCAAGAATATCCAGAAATCCTTTGGCGGCGTCACCGCGATCCAGGACTTTTCGCTCGACTTGCACGCGGGCGAGGTGGTGGCCCTTGTCGGCGACAATGGCGCCGGCAAATCCACTCTCATCAAAATGATCTCGGGCGTCTATTCACCAACCGCGGGGGATATCCTGCTGGACGGACAGCCCGCGAGCTTTGCCGATGCCTCGGTCGCACGCGAGCGCGGCATCGAGGTGGTCTATCAAGACCTTGCCCTTGCCGATCAGCAGACCGTTTACATGAACCTCTTTCTTGGCCGCGAGCCGGTAAAAGGGCCATTCAAGATACTTGACCGCAAGAAAATGATCGCAGAGACCGAAGCGCTGGTCAAAGAACTGGATGTCCGCATCCCATCTGCCAGTGCCACCATTCGCGATCTTTCGGGTGGCCAGCGGCAAGGGGTCGCAATCGCGCGCGCCACCCACTGGGCCAAAAAGCTGGTGCTTCTGGACGAACCGACAGCGGCGCTTGGCGTGGCTGAAACCGCACGGGTCGAGGCAACGATTGAGGCGCTCAAGGCCCGAAAGTTGGCCATCTTCATCATCTCTCACAGTCTCGACCAGGTCTTTCGCCTATCGGACCGCATATGCGTTCTGCGTCGTGGACAGCAAATCGGTATCCGCGAGACGGCCAAGACAGACAAGAACGAGATTATCGCGATGATTACCGGTGTTGCGGCATGAAACTGCCTGGGCAATTGATGGCGGCGGAAGTGGCCGAAATCCCTGCTGTCATCGAACGGCAGTTGCGCGACAATCTGGATGCCTACCTGGCGCTTGGTCGCGATTGGGCAACCAAACCTCCGTTGTTCTTTGCAACCTGCGCACGCGGCACATCGGACCAAGCTGCGCTCTTCTTCAAATACCTGACAGAAATCGGCACGGGCATTCCTGTGGTGTCGCTCGGGCCCTCTCTCGCCACCCTTTTCAGCACAGACCTCAGGCTGGGTGGAGCCGCATTGCTCGCGATTTCACAATCTGGCGCAAGCCCCGACCTTGTTGCTTTGACGCGAAAAGCAATGGCAGGCGGTGCCCGGACCGTGGCGCTTTTGAACACGGTTGACAGCCCGCTTGGCGCGGCTGCGGAAGAGGTTCTTCCCCTGTCAGCCGGGCCTGAAAACGCTGTCGCGGCCACAAAAAGCTTTGTTGCGAGCCTCGTCGCGGTGGCTGCAATTCATGCGGGACAGACGGGGGATCAAGGGCTTCTGGACAACCTGCTGGCGCTGCCAAAGGCCATTGCGGCGCTGCCACGCCAGCCTGGGATGGACTTGGGCGCTTTGGCAAAATCCAGAAGGCTCTTTTGCCTTGGCAGGGGGCTTGGCCTGGCAATCGCGGGCGAGGCGGCGTTGAAATTCAAGGAGACGTGCCTGCTGGCCGCCGAAGCGACCTCCACGGCCGAGTTCCGTCATGGCCCGCTTGCACTTGCTGACGCGGACACAGCGGCGCTGGTATTCCTGCTCAATGACGCCACGCGCCCCGGCAATGAGGCCCTGATCGAAACCCTGCGGGCGCGCGGATCAACCGTCCTTGTTCTCGGCGCGGACGGGAAAGAACCGGGTGCTTCCGGGTTCCAGCATCCGGTTTGTCAGGCGATCGCCGCGATCACGAACTTCTACGGGCAGGTTTGTGCCCTTGCCATGGACCTTGGCCTTGACCCCGACGCTCCGCCAAATCTGGTCAAGGCAACACTGACACGATAACTGGCTTTATTGCGCCAATCCTGTGAGGTCAAAGATTCCGCCTTGCCCGGGTTGGCCGTTCCTGCGCGCTGCGCGATGGGCGTTTCCAAGGGCAGTGCATCGGTTCAGGAGGGCGGCTCTGATTTGAAGCGGGCAACCTGACGATCGAAGCCGCCATGCATGAAGCGTTCTGCGAGCGGCTTGTGGCAGTGCATCTTGGCCTCGACGAGACTTCGTCGGTGACAGCCTGTACAGCGTTTCCAGATCGTCCGACCAAGGCGACGGCAACTGCGGAGCGTCTTGGCGCGCACCGCGGCCCCTACGGAGGTTCCTTTCAGGTGTTTGCCGTTCTTACGGGGCAGCTTGATGGCTGCCGCGCCGCGATGGCGGCATGCCAGTTGGTGGTGCGGCAGGCCGGGGGCTTCGGTCTGCTCATGCAGAGCTGCTACCATTTAGAGCGTGTCTGGTTTTCAAAGATACATGCGGATCGAAATTCGCGGTCGAGCGCAGCGAGAGGCAGCGATTTTCGATTCCGTGTGAACCAGACAGGCTTTATGATCCACCAGGTTAATCTTTCGTCGCATTTGCGCAACAAAGCCCTTGCGCCCGAAAGAACCTATCATACCGCAAGGATCTAGGATCCTTGGCTGGTGTCGAAACGTCTGAAAAGGTTGTCCGGCAAAGATATATTGCCGACACTACGATTCTTCTTTGGCATTCATGACGAACCTGCAAGGATGGGTGGGTCTGCAGGCTACCATGGAGGAGGGTGGCATGCTTCAGTTCGATTCGTCGCTGATAGCGCTGGGAAGCGCCAGCGACACACCATCCCGCGACTGGGATGAGGTGAACGATTTTTGTCGGCGTGTTTACATGCCGTATCGGGTCACAACCTCTGGCCGGATGATCCGGCCAGAGGCCACATTGCAAAGCACGAAAGTGGCGCAGATCAAGGTCACGCGATTTGCATATGGTGTGCCGGTGTATTTGGACCAGTTCGATCCGGACGCAGGCAACATTCTGGTGCTTACAACGCTGAACGGTGCGCTCCAGCACAAGGAAACCAACACGACTGCCGCGCAGACGGGGGTCGGTGACAGCTTTGTTGTGGACTGTAGCCGCACCGATTATTGGTTGGATGCCACACCAGACCATCTGCAGTTGAACCTTACCATCCCACATCAGGTGTTGGCAGACGTGGCGCATCGCTGGTTTGGTTTCGTGCCGGATGACAAACTTTGGACCAGACGCACAAAGTTCGGCGGGGTGGGATCTCGCTGGCATGCGTTGCTGGGCTATCTCACGCAAACGGTGCGTGCAGGTGGCCCGATCGGGGACGAAACGCCGTTGGCCCGGCATCTGGAGGAGATGCTGTGCATTGACCTTCTGCACCATTGGTCGGAACGGGCAGGACTGTCGCTTGAAAATGGCGCGAGGGCAGCAGCGCCGCACTATGTGCGCGAGGCCGAAATGTTGATGGAAAGCCGGGCGCAAGAGGCTCCTACCATCGGCGAGGTGGCGCGGCAGGTCGGTGTGTCAGCCCGTACTCTATCGGAAGGTTTCCTGCGGTTCCGCGGCGTCAGCCCGCGCGATTTCCTGCGGGACCAGCGGCTCGACGGGCTGCAAAAAGCCCTGTTGGCAGCAGGCCCGGGCGATAGCGTGACGTCCATTGCCGGAGCATGGGGTTATGTGAATTTTGGCGCGATGGCGGGGCACTATCGTTCGCGGTTCGGTGAATTGCCTTCGGCCACGCTTGCCCGCGCTCAGGCGCGACGATAGGCCCAAATCCGCTTCCGATTTCGAACAGCCCTTGCCGATACTGAATAGCGCCAAAATCTTTCCTCCCGCAGTCTGATGAAATGCCGTCAACTTAGGGAGGAGAAGATGGGCCAATTTGCATCCGCACTTGATGCGGTTCTCAAACGTGTAACCGAGGGCCCGGCAAAGGTGCCCGGCGTGGTTGCGATGATCACCGATCGTGAAAAGGATGTATGGCAGGGCGCAGCCGGCGACCGCCGACTGGGCGATGGTGCGATGACCCCGGATACGGTCTTTGCGATCTTTTCGACAACCAAGGCCATTGCAGGCACCACCGCGCTGCAATGTGTCGAAGAAGGTCTGCTAGATCTGGATGCACCGGCAAAAGACTATGCACCAGCCATCGGCAAGTTGCAGGTTCTGGAAGGCTTCGACGGCGCCGGTGAGCCAAAACTGCGTGCGCCGAAGTCGGATATCACCACGCGCCAGCTCATGCTGCACACGGCAGGTTTCGGCTATGACTTTTTCAATGAAAACTACAGGCGCATGGCCGAAGAGCATGGGCAACCCAGCGTTGTCACCTGTTCGCGCGCCTGTATCGAGACGCCGCTGTTGCGAGATCCGGGCGAGGCCTGGGAGTATGGCACCAACATCGACTGGGTCGGTCAGGTCGTTGAAGGCATCCGGGGCAAGCGTCTGGGCGAGGTCTGCCGTGAACGGATCTTTGATCCGCTCGGGATGACGGACATCGGGTTTACGCGCACAGCGTCGATGAAAGCCCGCACCGCCACCATCCATGCCCGGGGTGCCGATGGCAGCCTGACCCCGATGGATGGCTTTGCCCTGCCGGACGCACCGGAAGTGGATTGCGGCGGCCATGGTCTTTACTCAACCGTGGGTGAATATATGAAGTTCATCCGCATGTGGCTGAACGACGGCGCCGGGCCGAACGGCAGGGTGTTGCGGGCCGATACCGTTGACTGGGCGGTGAAAAATGGGCTGGAAAGCCGTCACAATGTTACGATGCTGCCGGGCGTCATTCCGTCGCTGTCAAATGATGCCGAATTCTTTCCGGGCCTCAAGAAGGGCTGGTCCTACACCTTTATGACGAACGAAGAGCAGGCCCCAACCGGGCGCCCTGCCGGGGCCGTTGGTTGGGCTGGTCTGGCAAACTCGTTCTATTGGATCGACCGCAAGAATGGCATCGGTGGCTATTGGGCCACGCAAATCCTGCCCTTTGGTGATGCGACATCGTTTGTTGGCTATCTTGATCTGGAATCCGCCGTCTATGCGGCGCTGCAGTCAGCAAAGGCGGCCTGAGGGCATCCCCCTCCGCAAACCGATATGAGGACGAAGGCGCAAAAGCTGGGCCTTCGTCCCGTTGCAGAAAGGGGAAGGAATGCAGGAAACGGTCACACCCGACAGGCTGCCTGAATGGGTGCCAGGAAAGATCCTTCTGTCCAGCGATGGGCAGAATTGGCGCAATGTTGGTCTGCGAACCTATCGCTATCAGGGGCAGGATGTCATCGTGCCTGCCCTTTCCGATTTCATGCTTGTGTCTTACCGCGATGGCGTCACGCCAATGCGCCGCCGCTTCGAGGGTAGGTGGAAGCATGAAACGCTCTGCCCCGGCGCGATATCGCTTTTGACGCGGGCGCAGCAAGCGCATTGGACTTGGGATGAACCGCTTACGGTCACTCATCTTTACCTTGCGCCCGGTTTATTAGCCGGTATCGCAAGCGAGGCGATGGATTGCCATGTGACGGACGTGCAGTTGGCCGATGTCCTGCGCGCCGACGACCCTGTTTTGACCAGCATGGTCGAAGCCATTGCAGGCGAGGCGGGTCAGGCGGGCATGGGGGGCGCACTGTTTGTGGAATCCCTGTCGCGCGCACTTGGGATACATCTGTTGCGCCGTTATGCGTCGATCAGATTGCCCGCACCAAGAACCGGTCAGAAGTTAACTCCGGCAGAGATGCAGCGGATTCGCGATTACATTCAGGAAAACCTTTCAGAGACGCTGAACCTGGGCGATATGGCCGCACAGATCGGACTGCCAACCGACCTGTTCACCCGACGTTTTCGCGCAAGTTTCGGGCAACCGCCCTACCGTTATGTCATTGCGCAACGCGTCGAACGGGCAGGACATTTGCTGGCCCAAAGGCGGATGGCTGTAAAAGAAATCGCTGCGCACTGCGGCTTTGCGGATCAGGCCCATCTGACGCGGATATATGCGCGTGAAACCGGAATGACGCCGGGGGCCTTTCGCAAGTCTATCTGATCCGGAACAGCATGTCGCGTGCAGACTTGATCTGATTGCCCTGTCCCAGTCTGTCTGCCGTCGCAACAGGGTTTTAGGAACCAAGGCCGATCAGTCTGCCCTTCACCTCAATGCGGCGCAAAAAATGCGGGCGGGGCAATGCCCCGCCCGTTACACTCAGGTCGTGGCCAGGCCCGGATAGCCAGTTGCCGCCAGTTCTTCGCACTTGGCGCGATAGGTGCCGACGCCGCCGGTGTAGGACAGCACACGTCGTGGCTTGCCCTCGATGTTCGCCCCCACATACCAGGAATTCGTGCGCGAGATCAGGGTTGCGTTGGCGGTTTCGTCGTGGTGGCGCACCCAGTCCTCTTCAAAGGCGGCTGTGGGCTCGACCACGCTCTTACCGTTGGCCCGCATCCAGCTGACCAGCCCAGCGATCCATTCGGTTTGTTGCTGCAGGCAGGTCGTCATGTTGCAAAGTGCGGCCGAAGGGGCAAGGGGCGAGGCCGTGATCAGCAGGTTGGGGTAGCCATGCACCAGCATCCCCAGCGTGGTCCTGATGTCGCGGCTCCAATCGTCGCGCAACAGTCGGCCACCGCGCCCGAAAATGTCGATCCGCGTCAAGGCGCCCGACCCTGCATCAAAGCCTGTGGCAAGGATGATCACGTCCAGTTCATGCACCGTACCATCTGCCAGCTTGATGCCCTCAGGCACGATCTCGGTGATCGGATTGCTCTTCACACTGATCGCGGTCACGTTCGGGCGATGGTAGACCTCAAGGTAATTGGTCTCCAGCGGCACACGATGCGTACCAAAGCCATAATCGTCAGGGCCAGGCACAAGAACATCAATCAGCGCCGGATCTTTCAGCCTTGCCCGCATTTTTTCGCGCACGAATTCCGAGATTTCAGCGCTGACCGCCTCGTCAAAGAACATTTCGCCGTAAGAGGCCAGCCACAGTTTCAACGAGCCATCGGCGTAGATTTCCTCCAGCACGGCCAGCCGCTCTTCGGGCGTGGCACTGGCCCAGCTATGCGTGAAGTCGTATTCAAAGCCAGTGAAGGTGCGCGGCAGGTTCTGCCGCAATTCCTCGAACCGGGCCTTGTAGGCGGCAGCGTCAAGCGGGCCGTATTTCGGGTTCTTCATCGGCAAGGTGTATTGCGGTGTGCGGATGAAAACCTTCAAAGCTCCAACCTGATCAGCGATGGTCTGGATCACCTGAATGCCCGTCGCGCCATTCCCGACGACGCCCACACGCTTGCCCGTCAGTTCGATCGGATTCTGCGGCCAACGGGCGGTGTGAAAGATCGGCCCCCTGAACGTGTTCTGCCCCGGAAAGCGATTTTCCAGCGGCGCCGAAAGCATGCCGCAGCAGCCAATCAGAAACTGCGTATCGAAGGTATCGCCTTGATTGGTCTTCACCGTCCAGCGTTGGCGCGTCTCATCCCAGCGGGCCTCAGTCACGGTCGTGGAGAAAATGATATCCCGCCGCAGATCCAACCGATCAGCGATGTAGTGCATCCACCGCTCGATCTCTGGCTGTGCGGGGAAACGTTCGCTCCACGTCCAGTCTTTGTAGAGCTTTTCATCGAACAGATATTGGTAGATGTAGCTTTCCGAGTCGAATTTTGCGCCCGGATAGCGGTTCCAGTGCCACGTGCCCCCCACATCCGCAGCATTGTCCACGGCCAGAACCTTGAGTCCCTGTGAAC